>PMLI01000568.1 GCA_003158835.1 Acidimicrobiaceae bacterium | reverse complement strand
AGGTGGGCGCCGACGACTATGTGAGCAAGCCCTACCGGCTGCGTGAGCTCGTGGCCCGGATGCGAGCCGTGCTGCGCCGTACCCCGCCCTCCGACGACGACGCCGAGGACGGGGAAGCTCTCGAGGTGGGGAGCCTGCGCCTTGACCCCGAACGTCACGAGGTCTACCTGCGCGACCAGATCGTCAGTCTCCCTCTCAAGGAGTTCGAGCTGCTCGAGCTCTTGATGGCCAACGCCGGGCGGGTCCTCACCCGTGAGGTCCTCATCGACCGGGTATGGGGCCCCCATTACGTGGGGGACACCAAGACTCTCGACGTGCACGTGAAACGCCTGCGGGCCCGGATCGAAGACGACCCTTCTCACCCTCATCGGATCACGACCATCCGGGGCCTGGGTTACAAGCTCGAGCTGGCCCAGCCCGACTAGCAGGACGCTGGGGGCCGCCGAGGCTCGGGCCCTCAGCGGAGGCGGAAGCGGAAGCGGCTCTTGGGTTTGGCGGGCAGGATGTCGTTGCCGTACGGGCCGGCCAGGCCGGGGGCGGCACCAAGAGGAGCACCCGCACCCACGCCCGAAGGGCCGGCGCTGCCATTGGCGGCGCGACCCCGTTTTGCCACCGCCGCCTCGGCTGGGTGCGAATTCGCCTGGGCGTGCCCGGCGGCCAGGACCGGCTTGGGACGCCCGGGCCCGGGCCCGGGCGAGGGGCCCGCCTCGGTGAGCTCGACCGGTGCCTTCTGGGCGGCGTTCCCGGGGGGCGCCGTCGATGGCTGGCGCGCCAGTAGCGCACTGGGCGCCGGCCCTGCGTGGGAGGTTGACCGGCCCGCCAGGGAGGCGAGAATGTTCTCGGCCTGAGCCTGGGGTAACCGCTGGTGAGACGACGGGGACGGACTGGCCGGCGGCGGCTGGGAACCGGACAAGAATTCTGCCATATACGGTGCGTCGGCTGCTCCAAGGCGGCACTTGAGGCCGGTCGGGCGGGCGGCCTTGCGCAGTACTCTCACTACGTGCGAGCCGTCCGGCGCCAGGGCCCGGGAAAGTGGCTCGACGCGGACGGGACACTGGTCAGGCGGGTGCTCCCCGCTGTCCGAAGGGCGGTTTGGTACCCCTACTTCCTCTATCCCCCGATCGATCGCAGGACCGGGCCGGTAGAACCGTCCCGCTCCGCCGGCCCGAAGCCCAAAGAATTCCCACCGTTCGTCCGGCTCGCACTGGTCCACGGGCTTTCGTCCGCGGGCGACGCCATGGTGGCCATTGCCCTGGCTGGGTCGATCTTCTTCAATGTCTCGGTCAGAGCCGCCCAGTCCCGGGTGGCCCTGTCCCTGGCCCTGACCGTGGCGCCGTTTGCCATCGTCGGCCCTCTGCTCGGGCCCCTGGTGGAGCGGGCACGAGGAGGCCGGCGGGCCATGGTCCTGTTGTCGGCCGGCGGCCGGGCCATTTGCTGCTTCTTCATGGCCTACTGGGCCCACTCCCTGGTGCTGTTCCCCGTCGCGTTCTTCACGCTCGTCTTTTCGAAGCTCTATATGGTGACCAAAGCCGCCCTCGTCCCCGGGGTAGTGGACCGGCCGGACCAGCTGGTACTGGCCAACTCGAAGCTGGCCGTGGGCGGGTCCGTGGCCGGCATGGTCGCCGGCGGCGCGGGCGCCACCCTGCTGTCCTTGTTCGATGCTCCCTTGGTGCTCCGCTTCGACATCGCCGTTTACCTGGCCTGCGCCTGGGGTGCCACACGACTGCGCTCGGTGCGCAGATCAGCGGCGCCCGCCGGGCCGACCCGGTCGGGGCTACCGGCCGACCAAACCATGCTGACGCCGTCGGGCCCGGCACCGGGGGCGCCTGGCCCGCCGCCCTCGATGCCCGGGGCGTCCGGGAGCGACGAACAGGCGCGCCCCGGTTCGCCCGGGCCAACCTCACGGCGCCGCCGCCGGCCCCAGACCTTGGGGCTACCTCCGGGCGGCCTCCAGCTCGCCGCCCTGGCCACGGCGGGACTGCGCGCCGTCACGGGCTTTGTCACGTTCCTGCTTATCTTCACCTTCCGGCGCGATGAGGCCGCTCTCGTCTGGTATGGGTTGGCACTGGGCGCGAGCCAGATCGGCAACGTGGCCGGAGCCCTGCTGGCCCCCAGGTTCCGCCGGCACGCGGCCGAGGAATGGATGTTGACCGCGGCCTCGGTCGTAGTAGGCGCGGTGGCCCTGAGTGCCGGCCTGATCAGCTGGGGAAGGCACTGGACGGTAGCCGTGGTGCTCGCCGCCGGTATTGGCTTGGCGGCCGGTTCCGGGAAGCTGGCCTTCGACTCGATGGTGCAACGCGATGTGCCTTCGCGGGTGAGGGGGCGTTCTTTCGCACGCTTCGAGAGCGGCTTCCAGCTGGCGTGGGCCATCGGTGGCCTGCTGGCCGTCCTCGTACCCATGACGCTCTCCACCGGGTTCATAGCCATCGGGGCCATCGGTCTGTTCGGTGCCCTCGCTTTTGCCCAAGGCTCCGTCAGCGCTCGCCGGGGCACCTTGCCGGCGTGGTGGCCCGGGTCGGCGCCCAGGCCGGTGTCGGCCTCGCCTGCCGAGAAAGCCGGCCACGAAGACTTGCCCTGATGCCAGGCCGTCCCGTTGCCCTTTCTTTAGGCCCGGGCAGCGGCGGGGAGCGCTAACCGAGTAGCTCTGTGCGGGCCAACCAGAGGCCGGGCGCGTCCACCTCGGCCGGTGTCGGCAACCCTGCCGGGCCCTCCCATAAACGAACCAGGCCTTCTTCCCCAGCTCGCTCCAGCACGCCCGTCACAAAGGCGTGCCCCCGGTCCACGGTGGCCTGGTCCAGTTCGATGCCGAGCAACTTCCCGAGCACGCGTTGCCCGGGGGCGTCCTCCAGGCGGCGACGCCGGAAGGCCTCGCTGACCAGAGGGTAAGAACCCACCAGCCGCTTGCCCACCTTGTCTATGACAAAGTCCGTGTACCCCGAGATGGCGGCGAGCAGGGCACGGAACGGCACCAACAACCTGCGCTGCTCGTCGCTCTGGATGTCGCCGATGAGGGTCTCCGGGTCGCCCAACGACTGCTGCAACGAAAGCAGGTCGCTCGGGTCGAGGCTGCCCAGCCGCTGTTCGATGACGTCCATTTCGACGTGGAACGCGCCCGCGTAGGCGAGCAAGTGGTCCTGAAAGGCCGTGCTCACAGAAGGCCGGCTCAGGACGGTGTGGTGGACGACGTCGCGCAGGCACACGTACATGCGGACGTCGTCTACGGGAAGGTCCCATTCCTTGGCAAAACCGTCGACGACGTCGGGAACTGCCATCAGCTCGTCGCTGTTCGGGGCCGGGGCCGCCACGTCGTACTGGCCGAGGGCCCGGGCGGCCAGGTTGCCTACCATCGTGCCCGCCTGCGCTCCCAGCACTAGCGGCCCGATTACCTGCGGAAGGTTCCCGAGCAGCTGGTCCATGGCGTTGGCCTCTCCCGCCGGTGCAGGCACGGACGGGCCGGGGCCGAGCGACGAGGCCAACCGCAGTAGCACTCCTTTCCAGGATTCGAGGGTCGTGGAAGCCCATTCGGCCCGGGTGACGCACCGCAGGGCCAGCCAACCGCGCCGGGAAGTCGCCATGCCCGTCGCCTCTGCCACGTACATGTCCGCCACCCTCAGCAGCTCTTCGGTGCGGATGCGCGCCAGAGGATCGGGATTAGGTTCGCTGTTGCCCTCGGTCGCCGTCCAAATGGCCAGTTGGCGAGCCACTTCCCAGTTGATCGGGCCCTGAGCGGTAAGCAGCCGGGCCAAGTTGCGCAGGAGGTCCCCCAGGGGCCCGCCGCCCGCGAACTGCGAGGGGTCGCTCACGCCGGGCCTTCCGCCCGGGCGGCGCCGGTCGCCGACCTCGCACTGTCATGCCGGCTCGTGCTGGTGGCCACTTCTAAAGAGTACCGGTCCCGGACGCCCGACTACTCGAGCCCGGGACGGAGCGCCGTGACAAGAGGGCCGCCGACGCCAGTAGGCCCGGGGGCGGGACCGGCGCTAACCTGTTGGGTCACCAGGTTGGCAGGGGCAAGGCTCCGCCCGAGCGCAAAAACCTGCCAGAGAGTTGCAGGAAGGAAATTTCCTTTATATGACGACCGTCCTGGTAACGGGAGCGGCCGGCAATTTGGGCCGCCGGGTTACCGCCAGCTTGGCCGCCAGGGACGCGGTCGAGTGGGTCCTGGCTGTCGACCGGGTACCAACGCCGGTGACGGCACCGAAGGTCGAAGCTCACATCCTCGACCTTTCGCTCCCGAGGGCGCCGGACGAGCTCGCGGCCCTGGCCAAGCAGGCCACTGCCGTGTTGCACCTGGCGTGGGAACCAGAAGGCAAGAGCAACCTCGCCGTCCTGCGCCACGTGCTCGCGGCCGCCGAAGCCTTCGAGCCGACCCAGTTGGTCCATGTGTCGAGCGCGACCGTGTACGGCGCCTGGGCCGACAACCCGGTCCCTCTAACTGAGCAGGCCGGTGCCCGGCCCAATCCCGAACTCGCCTACGCCACGGAGAAACGAGCGGCGGAAGTGCTGATAGAGGACTGGGCGGAACAGCACCCCTACGTCGCCGTCGCCTTGCTGAGGCCGGCCTGCACCGTCGGCTCCACCGAGGAACCCTTGTACCGGGCCCTGGCGGCCAGCAAGAAGCCCCAGCTGGGCTCGGAGGGCCGGGTCGTCCAGTATCTTCACATAGACGACCTCGCCGCCGCCGTCGTGCACGCTTACGAGCGCGGCCTGGCGGGCACGTACAACGTCGCCGCTGATAACGGTGTACGGGAGGAGATCGCCGGCGCGTTGGCCGGCGGCTCGGCCATGCTCCCCCTGCCCTCGACCTGGCGAGCGGCGTTATCGGCCTGGCGTTGGCGGCTCTGGCGCCGCGGCTCGCCCCCTGGGGCACGCCCCTACGCCGAGCACTCCTGGGTCATCGCCGGCGACAAACTTCGGCTCACCGGTTGGGAGCCCGAGTACAGTTCCGAGCAAGCTCTGGTCGTAAGCGACAATCGCGCCCATTGGGACGAACTGCCTACCGGCGTACGAGTCTCCCTGACGCTGAGCGGTGCCGCCGCCGCTGTGCTCGCGGTTGGGGCCGGAGGCGCAGCCTGGTGGCGCCACCGGCACTGAGAGGCGCCACCACCGACTGATCTCCGGGTGGCAAGGTGTGGCCGCGCCGGCGGTGTGGCTGCGCCGGCGCTGCGGCCAGACGGGCGGTGCGGCGGCCACCCACCCGGTGCTCAGCTGGGGCTGGCCGAAGCCGGTTGGCTACCCAGGGTGATGTTTGCTTGGCGCAGCTTGCCATTGTGCAGCCAGGAGACGCTGACAACCTGGCCCGGTCTGGAGTCGGCCAGCCAGGCGATGAGCTCGCCCACCGACGAAGTGCCCTTTCCGCCCACCGAGATGATGACGTCGCTGTCGGCTATGCCCGCC
>PMLI01000043.1 GCA_003158835.1 Acidimicrobiaceae bacterium | reverse complement strand
TGGCACACCGGGCGGGAGCGCGCTAACGTCGTCTCAGAGCGCGGGCCGGGGAACGACTGCGTCCCTCCGGGCCAAGCGGCCGCGGCGCACCAATCTGGGGACTGTCGCGAACCTGTTCTGAATCATGGGATGACCTCGACCTGCGCCGCCTCTTTGCGTCCCAGTAACCACAGGACCACCTCGCCAGCCGGCCCCTTGATGGTGGGCCCTGCCTTCTTCGACAGGACCAGTGGTTCGAGGCCGGGCGACTCCAACCGCCCGGCGGGTGAATGGGGGGCGAGCCTCATGACGCCGAGACGGCGCCAGAGCTGGGCCTGGTCTGCGGTCTCCAGCACCCGGGGTTGCCAGCCCGGCTGGCCCCGGCGGAGATCTTCGTGGTGGACGAAGTACTCGATCGTGTTGATGGCCTGGTCCAAGGGCCTCAGGAGCGGCGGCGGCCCCGAACGCACTCTGCTCACCAGGGTGGCCCACGTCTCGGTGTCACGCAGGCTCTGCTGGACCCGCGTCGTCCATGCCTTGAAGGGCCCCAGGTTGAAAACCATGCCCGGGGTGGCGTCTGGGCGGCGGTCCCGGGTGAGCAGGTGGGCGGCCAGGTCGGCACTGCGCCAGCCGGTGCAGAGAGTGGGGGAGTCGGGCCCAAGCTCGGTCAGCAGGTCACACAGAGCCCACCGTTCGCGCTGGGAAAGTGGTGCGCCATCACGAGTCATGGCTGGATCATATGACGTGCCTGTGACGGGAGTGCCGGCCGCCTAACCCAAAGGCCCGGCTTCATGCTCTGCCCTGGTGACGAGCAAAGAGGTCAGTCGTTGCTCAAGGGCCGCATTAGGTGCGCCACCACCTTCCTGGCTGGTCGAGAGGTCGACCTCGGCCCGTCCGGTGAAAAAGTCGACGGCATCCGACACGACCCCTATCTTCAAGGCGGCGCCTGCTCCCTTCGGTTTGGCAGAAATAGTCATGGCGAGCCGGTACGCGTAGCCGTTGGGCGGAAGCCAGGACGGCGTCAGCGCCTCTACCCTGAACGCCGAAAGCTTCGTGCCGGCAGGGAACTGTGCTTTGAAATACGGCGGCGCTATTTTGTCCATGCAAGGCACCAGTTTGGGGCCCCGCATCGCGACGAAATCCGCCTGAGCCGCGCTCCGGGTGCGCATTACCGTCACATCCGAGCTCACCCCGGCCTGCCCGTTGTCAAAGTACGGGGAGCTGACGTGCACCACGGCCGCCGTTGAGGGATCCGGTGCGCCTATGCAGGCAAAGAGCTGATGCGACAGCTGTCGGTCCGAAGTGCTCGTCTGGTTCGGGTACTGCTGCCATCCTGGCAGGTCCTTCGACCTCAGATTGATCGCCTGCGCCGCGGCCCGGTCCGCGGCCGGCGTCGAGGCCCCGGCCGAGGGCTCTGCGCCGGCCAGGCCAAGACCACAGCACACGATGGTCAGGCTCAAGGCGCCGAAAATAGCACCGTTTTTATTTGTCATCGGGTTGCCGCTCCTTATATCTCCGGCAGGATCTTGCGTGCCAACCCCTCGACTTTCACGAGGGGGTCGACGGCCTGCACCATGATTCTGGTGGTGCCCTGCAGGACGTAAACCGTGCTGATGGCGTAACGTCCCGATCCCATCACATTGGAATAAGCCATCTGGCCGAGCCGTGGGACGGTCTTGGTCGACCCGCCGATGCTGTCCTTCTGGCTGGAGGCGAAATCCTTCACTGTTTCGGGTCTCAAGAAGCTCACGGTAACCGAGACGGTGCCGGCCGTGTTGGCGACGGTGTAGTCGCAGACCAGGCCCAGCGGCGGCCCGCTGTTGTTTGTGGTGGGCTTGGCGACCGATAAACCTAACGTCGCCCTGATCTCGGCCGGCGTTACGATGCCGCAGCTAAGGGGTTTCTGGCTCGCCGATGCCTGGGCGAGCGGCGCGAACCCTATGCCACCCGCGAGTACCAATGCCGTTGTGAACCGCACACCCAAGCGTCGCGGCGTCCGGACCATCGAGAGCCCCCCCTTTTCAATGGTGATAAGGTCGACCTATGATGGCGGGATCGTAATGCCTACAAAGGCAAAACCGGCACACCGATAATTGTAACAACCCATTTTACAATTGGCGCATTATGACTTGGTGGGGCGGCATGGTAGCACCACCCCGATGACCCGTCAAAGGGCGATGCGCGGATCTCGCACCGGCGCTCCCGGGCTCGGGGCCGGCCGGTGTTGCGCCCCGCCGAGCGGGCCCGACCGGCAGGGCGTTGGGCCACACCGAGTCGCGGCGCCACTCTCCGCGGTCAAGGGGGCGCTCGTCACCCGGCCGGCCCGGTGAGCCGTCACCGACAGGACGCTCACGGCGCAGGCAGCGGAGGCAGTAGGCCCAGGAGATCCACAAGGTTTACCTCTGTTGGCGCACAGGTGGGCCGCCGTAGCTTGGGCAGTACGGCCCGAAAGGGCCGGAGCCTATTGACACGCGTGTAAGTACTATGCTGTAGTATTCCCAGATCTTGTGTGTGACAGACCTAGACGGGCCGGTTGACCACTACAGCTTGTGGTTGTCCACCTGGGTCTCCTAGTCAGCGAACGCGGTCGTGAGCGAGCCGGAAGCCCCCTAGGGGGGCGACCTACGAGTTGAAGTTCGGAACAGGAAGGACTCCCCACCATGGCAATTGCCCCCGAGCGGACCGGCATCGGCATCCGTCGCTACTTCACCACCCCGGGCACCGATCCTTACGAGACGGTGACGTGGGAGCGTCGGGACGCTCGCATCGCCAACTGGGCCACCGGGGCCGTTGCCTTCGAACAGCCAGGGGTGGAGGTGCCGAGTGGCTGGAGCGTCAACGCCACCAACATCCTGGCCCAGAAGTATTTCCGGGGCACCCTGGGCACGCCGGACCGGGAGTGGTCGCTGAAGCAGGTCGTCGACCGGGTCGTCGGGACCATTGTGGCCTGGGGGGACAAGGACGGCTACTTCGTAGACGCCCAGGAGGCGGAGGCGTTCGAGGCGGAGCTCAAGTGGCTGATCATCCACCAGCGGGCGGCCTTCAACTCGCCGGTATGGTTCAACATCGGCGTCGCCGGTGTGCCGCAGCAAGCGAGCGCCTGCTTCATCCTCGCCGTCGACGACTCGATGGACTCGATCCTCAACTGGTACGTGGAAGAGGGCAAGATCTTCAAGGGTGGCTCCGGGGCCGGGACCAACCTCTCCCGTATCCGCTCCTCTCAGGAGGGCCTGCGCGGTGGGGGCACGGCGTCCGGGCCCGTCAGCTTCATGCGGGGCGCCGACGCCTCTGCGGGGACCATCAAGTCCGGGGGCAAGACGCGCCGC
>PMLI01000545.1 GCA_003158835.1 Acidimicrobiaceae bacterium | reverse complement strand
TTTTGGAGACCGGTGCTCTGCCAAATTGAGCTACTGCCCTCTGGATCTGTTGCCATGCGGCGGCCTGGGCCCGCGCTCAGGCCCCGACCGGGCCCAAGGATAGCACCGATGCCACCTCGTGCGGTCGCCGGGCTGCTTCCCGGGCCGGGCTACAGGGCGCCTAGCACGACCGCCAGGCGCCCGCCGGGCGCGGCCGGCCCGGAACGGAGCCAGCCCGGACGGGCCAGGCCCGAACGAGCCAGCAGAGCCCCGGCGCCGACGACCGCCACCCCCATTATGACCAGCGCGCCGGCCACCAGCCACCGATCGCGCTGGTCCTGGTCTGGCCGGCGCTGGCTGCGGTCGACCAGGCGCTCGCTCAGCGCCGTCAGCGTTTCCCCGATCAGTTCAGGTGAGGGGAACAGCACGGGCTCGTCCCTCAGACTGCGCAACGCCCGCAGCAGCCGCCGGTAGCCGGCCAGCTCGGACTGGCAGGTCAGGCACGCCTCGAGGTGGTCGGCCATGGCCTGGCTCGGCCGCCTGCTCCCGTCCACCACCAGGGGCAGCTCGGCGGACACGGCTTCACAGCTGACCAGGGCCCGAAGGTGCCTGGTCGACCGGCGGGGAAGTTCAGCTGGCCACGGCATCGTCATCCATATCAACAACCGGGCCGGCAGCGGCGCGGGTTCCATCTTCTTGTGGGCCTCTCTGGCGGGGGCGCTTGCGCCGGCGCAGATCCGGCCTGTCCAGCCCGTGGAGATGCCTGTCCAGCCCGCCGAGATGACAGCCGACGTCTTCGCGCAACAGCTTGCGAGCTCTTTGCAAGCGGACCTTGGCCGCCGCTTCGGAGATCCCGAGCTCGGCTGCTATCGACCGGTGCGAGAGGTCGTAGACGTCCCGCAGCACGACGACCTGGCGCAGCCTCCAGGGCAGATCCAAAAGGGCCCGGGCCAGTACAGCGCGTTCGTCGCCCGCGGACGCGCACGCCTCGGGGTCGTGCTCGGGACGGCCGTCCCGTACGCTGGCCTCGTCGATCTTGTCCAGGTCGAGCTGGTCGTGCCGGCTGCGCCAGGACCGGCTCAGGTGACTGCCGGCACAGTTGGCCGTCACCCGGTAGAGCCAGGTCGAGAAGCGGGCCTCGCCCCGGAAGCGAGGTAGCCCCCGGAAGGCGCGCAGGTAAGTCTCCTGGGTGACGTCGAGGGCATCCTCTTCGTTGCCCGTCAAACGGAAAGCCAGGGTGTAGGTGCTGGCCCACGTCATGCGGACCAAGTCCTCAGGGGCGTGGACATCTCCACGCCTGGCCGCGTCGACCAGGAGTTTCAGGGCCGCCTCATCAAGGCCGCCACGGGCCAACGGCCTTACCTGGTCTCCTTGTGCACCGTGTGCTGCCGGTCCCAGCGGCAGTATTTCCGCATCTCGATGCGGTCGCGGTCGTTTTGCTTGTTTTTGGTCGTGATGTAATTGCGCCGCTTGCAGACATCGCAAGCCAACGTCACCTTGACCCGTTTGTCGTTCCTAGCCATCCTGCGCTGCTCACTCCTCCCGGCTGCCCGAGCGGGCTCTTACCCGCCAAAGCTACAGCCTCCTGGGCCCGGCCACGTGGGTGGACCTCTTGGTTACTTTTTAGTAGCGGCGGTCGGACTCGGACCGACGACAACTCGATTATGAGCCGAGTGCTCTGCCAACTGAGCTACGCCGCCCTGCGGGTGCACGGCGAGTGCGAGCCCCCTGCCGGAACCGAACCGACGACACCAGCCTTACCGTGGCTGCCATCTGCAGCGGCCTGATTCAGATAAGTGCTGGTCATCGGCCCTATCCGGTCGAGGGTTATCTACAGCGTGCGCGCTACGGGCGCGAACGCCTCCGAACGCACGCCCCACGGCGTCGGCTGCTCGACGGTCTGCCTCGGCTGTGGCACGTGCATAGATGGCGAGTGTAACGGACGGCGACGAGTGCCCCATCCTGGTCTGGGCGGTCCGGACGTCGGCCGCGGTGTGGGCGTGCTCCTTCAATGCCAGTACGACGCCTGGTAGCGCCCTGAGGGCAGCGTGCGGGCGTTGCGAAGCTCCTCCGGGACCTTGCGGGGCGGCGGCTGGTCACGACCGACCTGCTCTCCAAGCCGCCTGCAGGCTGTCCGCGGACGCGCCTGGCTCAACGGCGCGGAGTGAGCTCGAACACCGGCTTGCTCGCAGCGATCCCGCGGAACTCGCCCTCGGGGGAGTCCGCGTTTACGTCGAAGTACGGCCGGACCACCTTGATCTCGCGGAGGTACTTGCGCAATACCGGGACGGCCTCCTCCGGGCCCAGCTCCCTGACGGTGAAGCCCTCCGTGCGATCGCCCCTGGTAAGGGAGACCTCTCCCGCCACCCGCGCGTTTTTCACCCAACTCACCGGTCCGTACGGCGCCACAAGGTACCGCCGGTGGTCGAGTTCCATGACGGACACGGGGGTCGACCGCGGCTCGCTCGTTCTCCGCCCCCGTACCGTGAGCAGGTGCAGAAAGCTCGGACCGCGCCCTCGCCTGACCATCCGCCTGGACAGGACGTTGATAGCACGCCGGGCGGGCCCCAATCGGTACGTCCTGGCCATCTCCTCAATCGTGGACGGGTGACACCTCGAACCCGTAGAGGCGAAAGTCCTGCAGCGGGACGCTGAACAGCACACCATTACTGCGGAGGGGCCGATGACCGCTCCCCTCATCCGAATCACCAAGAGCTCACGTCCCTTCCGCCGCCGGCAGGAAGGGTGTCACTCGAATTTGCGAGAGCGCGACACGCCAGAGTCGCACTTGATGGCAGTGCCCGCCAGTGCAAAATTACCTGGTAAAGAAGCCAACCCGCTCACTGGATGACGGATGGAGCCCCCTGTCGGAATCGAACCGACGACACCAGCCTTACCATGGCTGTGCTCTACCGACTGAGCTAAGGGGG
>PMLI01000444.1 GCA_003158835.1 Acidimicrobiaceae bacterium | reverse complement strand
CCCGGTACGACCTCGAGTTTGTCAGCCACGGAGCGTTACCTCCTCGGGAACGTCAAAGCGACGGTCAGTGTTCAGGGAAAGTCGTTTCACCAGTTCGCTGCTGCCTCGTCGAGGCGCCTGGCAACCTCTTCGGCTGTCGACGGACGATCGGCGGGGTCAAGGGCGAGGCACCCGGCCACGAGCGACGACACGGCCGGGGGCAGTTCGCGCTGCGCCGGCGCAGGCGCCGTGAGCAACTGGGCCAGGGCCTGCACCACCGGCAGGTCTTCCATGCCGGGGAATGGCGCTGACCCGGTGACAACCTGGTGGATGGTGGCGCCCAGCGCCCAGACGTCCGACCAACGACCGCCCTCGCCCCTCAAGAGCTGGGGATCGACATAAGCCAGGGGAGGGTACCCGACTTGTGCCACGGGCGTCTCGCCGTTGGACAGGGAGGGAGGGGCGAGGACGGCGTCGGCCGCCCCCGCCGCGGGGGGCGTGAGGCCGGCTTGACCGGGGTGGTCAGGGGCGGTGAGGGCCACGGCCTGCGGACAGATGGCCCCATGGATCTGGCCGTGCTCGTGCAATGCGTGCGCCCCGCGGGCGACGGCGGCCACCGCCCGCAGGCGGGACGGCACGTCCAGGTCCGGGGGCGGTGCGGCCAGGGTGCCGGTAACCGCCACGGTGGCGCTGACCCAGATGACGGGCCGTTGGCCCCATTCGCCCACCCCTGCTTCCAACCAGTCGGGGAGGCCCTCGGAACGAACCGCGGCGACGGGCTCCAGCCGGGCGAGGGCCACTGCCCAGGCGGTGCGGGCCAGGGGACCAAGTACCCAGATCGTGGACTGGGTCGCACTATCACCCAGCCGCGCCGGCGGGCGCGCTCGCAGGCACGGAAGCGTGCCGTCGTCAGCAACGATGCTCGTGATCTCGTAATCGGCCACCTGGCTAGCCAACTCCGGGCCTCCTCGGGAGCTCTTTGCTGAGGGACGCTACTGGCTTTTTGGGCCGGATGTGAGGGAGCCTGTTCGAGACCACCCGAACCGTGCGCACGGCGCGCTCAAGAAGCAACGGTCAGCGTGGACAGCACTCTTTCGGTCGTGGCCGAGGCGGGCAGTCCCACGAGCCAGATCTCCGACTGGGTAGTCCTCACCCACGCCATCGTGCCCAGTCCCGCCTTCCCGCCGGCCAGCCGGAACTGGTAGTGCCAGGCCTGGGCAGCACGGGCGAGATGGAACGGCCTCACCGAAAGCACCCGGTAGTGCCCGCCCAGGAACGTCTCGACGATCGGAGGCAGGGCAGCCTGAGGGGAGGGCGGCACGTCCGCCTCGGTAACGGATTCGCCCGCTCCCCCGCCGGGGCCCGCATAGTAGACGTCGCCGGCGGCGTCGCTCATGAACTGTTGGAGAGCCCAGGGCGCGGGCACCGAGAAGCTGGCGTATACGCCCGGCACCGCCTGCCAGCCTCTGGGGACGGGGGGGGCTACGGTCGGGTAGCTTCCGTTCAGCCCCAGGGCGGCCCACAGCACGACCCCGATGGAGATCGGGGTCAACGTTAACAGTGCCACCCATCCGAGCAACCGGCGGCGATCGTTCTTGTGGGGGGGGTCGACGCGCGGGTCGTGCCGTGGACCGAGGACCGCCTGTGGGCCGGCGCCGGGCACCATACCGTCGTGGCGGCTCTTGGTCTCGGCCCTCACCGGCNNCAGTCCCCGGTGGCCGGGCCCGGCGGGTGCGAAGATCGTGGCGCCCATGAGAGAGGCTGTCTTCGTCATCAACCCGGCCCGCACCCGCCACGTCGAGCTCCTGACGGCCCGTTGCCGGGAGGCGGCCGCCCAAAACGGGTGGGGCGCCCTGTTCATGGGCACCGAGCCGGGGGAGACCGGCCCCGTGCTCAGCAGCCACCTCGAGGCCTATGTCGGTCGCCCCGGCGACAGGCTCGTGTTCGCGGTCGGGGGCGACGGCACCATCAGGGCCTGCGCTCATGCCCTGGCCGGCCGCGGCGTCGCCCTGGCCATCGTCCCGCGGGGGACCGCGAACCTCCTCGCCCGGGCGCTAGGAGTGCCGTCGGATCTGGCTGCGGCGTTGTCCACCGGCTTTTCGGGCCGGGACGTGGACGTGGACCTGCCCGAGGCCGACGGCCAGACGTTTGTGGCGATGGCCGGGCTCGGCATAGACGCGGCCGTCGTCGAAGGCACGCCGAGGCTGCTCAAGGACCACCTCGGCTGGCTCGCCTATGCCGTGGCCGCGGTACCCTACCTCGTCGGGCCGGCCCATGAGATCACGGTGCGCATCGATGACGCCGAGCCACTGGTCCGGCACGCTCACTGCGTCGTGGTCGGCAATGTAGGTGTGCTGCCCGGCGGGTTCACGCTGCTCAGGGGCGCCCGCGTCGACGACGGCCTTCTGGACGTGGGCGTGCTGTCCCCCGGCGGCGTGATCGGCTGGCTGGCGGTCGCCCGGCGGACCATTGGCGGCCGGCCCGGTGCCGGACGCGAGCTGGAGCACTACCAGGGGGCCCGCATCGAGGTGACGTCGGAGGCGGAACTGTGGCGCGAACTCGACGGCGACGTCATCGGCCCCGGGCGTTCGCTCTCGGTGAGCGTGCGCGCCAAGGCCTTGCGAGTGCGTGTCCCCCGCTCGCCCTAGGATCGACGCGTGAACGCGCAACGGCTTGTGGTCGTACTGATCGCCGCTTCGGTACCCGCGGGCTGCCTGGCGAGCGGTTTCCCGACGAGCCCGGCCGAAGCGGGACCAACCACGACCACGGCCGTCTCGCCGGCCGGGGTGCTCGCCTCCGCCATTTCGGCCGCCGCCGGTCAGCGGGCGGTCGATTGGACGCAGACCGTGACCGAGGGCCTGGAGTCCTACACCCAGACAACTCATGCCGGGAGGCTGGACGGCACGAGCTCGATTACCCTGCGCGTCGGTAAGACCACCCTCAATTTGAATTGGATCCTGATCGGCAAGACGGTCTATTTCGACGGCAACAGCGGGGCACTGACCGATGCCCTGGGTTTTACCACGGTCGCGGCCAAGGCGGAAGCGGGCAAATGGATCTCCGCCACCGCCAGCGCCGGCACCCTCTTCCAGGACCTGTCGTCCTATCTGACCGTCTCGTCCGCCACCTCGATCCTGGACCTGGTCGGCGAGCTGACCTTCCTCCCGGCCACCACGGTGCGAGGAGTAACGGTGCTAGGTATCCAAGGTATACGTTTGTCCGAGGAAGAGAAGGTGACCGAGACGATATACGTGAAGGCCACGGGCACACCGCTACCGGTCGAGCTGAGCCAGACCCAGCAGGGCGCCACCGGCTATACGTACTTCGGGCCCTGGGGGCAGCCGCCCGCGGCCAAGGCGCCGCCGAGCGCATTGAAGTTGTCGAAGACTTGGTTGACCAACCCATAGAAAAGGAGCGGTCCGATGTTGAAGGGTTTCAAGCAGTTCATCATGCGGGGCAACGTCGTCGACCTCGCCATCGCCGTCGTAGTCGGTACCGCGTTCACCGCACTGGTGAAGGCGTTCGTGACCGACATCCTGACGCCGATTATCGCCGCCATCGCGGGCCAGCCCAATTTTGCGACGCTGAAGTTCACCATAAACAACAGCACGTTTCTGTACGGGGACCTGATAAACGCCTTGATCACCTTCCTCTCCGTCGCTGCGGCTGTCTACTTCTTCGTGGTGCTCCCCTTGAACAAGCTGGCCGAGCGGCGCGCCCGGGGCCAGGTGCCGGTCGACGAAACGCCTCCCGACATCGCCCTGCTAACCGAGATCCGCGACCTTCTGGCCACCCGGCAGGGGCCCTCGTAGAGGGCGTGGCGGGCCCGGGAAGCAAGCGGGTGGGCGAGGATCTCGTGGCGTGAAGCACCTCGAGCACTGCGATCTGCTGGCCGGCGAGGTCGAGCGCTTCGCGGCACTGATCGGGGCCGGCAGCTACGGGAGCTTCGAACTGCCGGTGCCGTCCTGTCCGGGATGGTCGCTCGGAGATCTCACCGTGCACCTCGGGACGGTGCACCGGTGGGCTGAGCACCTGGTGCGCGTGCGCGCCCCAACACGCATCTCGTCGGGCGACATGGCGTTGGGGACGGCAGGCCCGTCCGCGAGATGGCTGATGGCAGGCGGCGAAGCCCTCGTCGCCACGCTGCGGGCCGCCGATCCTGACGCTCCGATGTGGGCCTGGGGCCCGGACCACCGAGTGCGGTTCTGGTCCCGCCGGCAGCTGCACGAAACTCTGGTGCACCGCGCCGACGCCGAACTGGCTCTCGGCCGTGACCCGATGGCCGAGCCCGCGGTGGCCGTCGACGCCGTCGACGAGTTCCTGGTCAACCTGGGCGATGCCGCTGCTTTCTCGCCCGGGGTGGGCAGCATCCGGGGGGCTGACAAGCTGCTGTCGTTCCGGGCCACGGACGAGGACCGGGAATGGTCGGTGGCGCTGCGAGCGGACGGCTTTGAGTTCGGGGCGGCCGGTGCCGCCCCGGACGCGACGCTGTCGGGGCCGGCCCTCAGCTTGCTGCTGGTGCTTTATCGTCGCCTGCCCGCCGCCACGGCCGGCATGCACGCCGCCGGAGACCAGTCATTGATCGACATGTGGCTGGCCGGCTCGGCCCTGGAGTAGGCGGTTGATGGTCGAGGACTTGCGTGCTGGTGTGCGTGCGGTGGCGGGGGGAGGCGCGACGTTAGCGGCCAAGCCACGGCTCCGGGGCGTATCGCACGAGGTCGCCGCCTTCGTCTTTCCTTTTCTGGGATTGGCGGCCGTGTTGGCCGCTCGATCGGCGGGTGCCAGGGTAGCCGTCGCGATCTACGCCATCGGGGTCACGGGCATGTACGCCACCAGCGCCTGCTATCACCGGGGCGACTGGACGCCTCCGGCCAAGCGCCGGATGCGCCGGCTCGACCACTCCATGATCCTGGTCGGGATTGCCTCCACCTACACCCCCGTGGCCGTGATCGGCTTGTCCTCGGCCACCGCTTGGGCACTGCTCAGCGTGGTCTGGGGCCTGGCGGTGCTCGGAGCGGTGGTCCGCAACCTGTGGCTGGGATCGCCCCGAT
>PMLI01000290.1 GCA_003158835.1 Acidimicrobiaceae bacterium | reverse complement strand
CCTGGATGGGCCACTTCGAGAAGTCAAAGACGAGGAACATGATGAAGCCGACGATCGGGATGAGGCTGATGAGGAACCACCAGCCGGAATAACCGGCCTTGGTGATGACCTTCACCCCCGCAACGATGCTGAGCACGATGATCGACAAGTAGAAGACCAGGAAGACCGTCAACACTAAGTACGGCATCTTCCTCCCTCCCTGACTGGGCTGCTATATCGCCTATCGTCATCTTTGAGTCGGCCCTTGACCGGGATTTAATGCTCTCTCAATGCCGGCGAGCAACGCGGCGGGGTAGCCCGGCCGGGCCGGGTGCCAACACGAACACATGACACCGGCTGACATCCTTGGTCGGCGGCTGGCGATCAGCCACACTGAGACAGGAGGTCAGCGTGGGTGCTCTTGTCCTAGTCACGCGTGCCGAGTCGCGCCGACGTTGGCGAGCGTGGCTTGCCCTGGTCCTGCTGATCGCCCTCGTCGGCGGAGTAGTGCTGGCCGCCATTGCCGCCGGCAGGCGCACCGAGTCTGCCTTCCCAAGCTTTCTGGCCGCCCACGGCTTCGACGCCGCCGTGTACACGACCAAACCCTGGCCCAACACGGTCAAGTTTGCCGAGGTCACCTCGGTCACAGAGCTCATCGGCCCCGACACAGGTCAGCCGACGTGCGACTGCGCTCACCCGATCAACCCCACGGAGTTCGGCGTTATCTTCGCACCGCCCAACGGCCGTAAGCTGTCCAAGCTCGTCTCCGGGCGCTGGCCCGACCCGTCGGCCCCCGACCAGGTGCTGGCGTCGTTCACCCTTCAACAAGATGCCGGGGTGCACTTGGGCACGGTGATCGTCGTACCGTTCTACTCGCCCGGGCAAGCCTCTGCGGTCAACAATGCCATCGGCGCACCACCGGAACCCGACGGGCCGGTGGTCGCTCTTCGTGTGGTCGGGTTCGAGGCAACCGAGTACGAGTTCCCCTCCGGGACAACTCCTTCCTACGATTTGTACGCCACGCCCGCCTTCGCGCGCACCGTGCTGCCACGGACGGCCTTCGGTTACGTGTACGCCGTGCGGCTGCGGCACGGAGCGGCAGACTTGGCCCTCTTCGACTCTCAGGTCAGCGCGCTGGGCGCCCAAACGAGCAATGAGGACACGGCATTGGCGTCGGTCGGGGCGGCGGTCCACCCTCAGGCCATCGGTTGGTGGATCCTGGCGGCACTGGCTGCCATCGTCGGGCTGGCGGTCCTAGGCCAGGCACTTGTCCGCCAGAGCGTCATCGAGAGCGAGGACTACCCCACGATGGCCGCTCTGGGTGCCGACCGGCGACAGTTGCTCGCCCTCGGCCTGGCGCGCAATTTGGTTGTTGGGCTCGGGGGCGCCGTCGGTGCCGTGATCGTCGCCACCGCCTTGTCGCCGCTCGCTCCCCTCGGAGAAGCGCGCGTCGCCGAGACCTACGCCGGCGTGACGTTCGACCCGCTCGTTCTCCTGCTTGGCGCGCTCGCCACGGTGACGCTCGTGTGTGCCCTTGGCATATGGCCGGCCCTTCGGGCTGCGCGCCCGCTGCCGTCAGACGACAGGACAGGAGTGCCTCGCCCCTCGGTCCTAGTGGGTCGCCTGGTGGCGCTGGGAGCACCCCCCAGCGCAGTGATCGGTGTGCGCAACGCCTTTGAGCGCAGGGGCGGCAAAGCCACCGTCCCGGTCGGATCTGCCCTGCTCGGCACCGTCTTCGCCGTCATCGCACTGTGCGGGACGGGGGTCTTCGGCGCCAGCCTCTCGCACCTGACGGCGACGCCCAGGCTGTACGGGGACACCTTCCAGCTCAACTTCACCGACCCGAACGGCTCCGGGCCCGACCCCGCCATTCGACGGGCATGTCCCGAAGGGCGACGGCCAGGTGGGCCTCGGGGCGACAGGACTGTGCCGTTCCGGGTGGTCTCCCAAATCTCGTTCCCAGTGCTGGGCGGAGTGGTAGGCATGGGCAGGGGCGCGGCTCTCACCATCGCCGGCTACGAAACCGCAGTCTGCCCGGCTGGCCCCAGGCGACCAGCGTGCCTACGAGCGATGCTCTCGGGGCCGATCAATGGCGGGATCCTGGCCAGCGTCGTGACCGGCCAGCGGGGGCAAGCAGCAGTCAACTACTACCTCGGCTCCCACCGGTCGATCACCGCGCTCCCCATCACCCCGACGTCCCTGGTCAACTTCGGCGAGGCAGTCAACTTCCCACTGATCTTCGGCGGGATGCTGGCCGTCTCAGGGGCGGCGACGCTCGTCCATCTGCTGGTGGTGAGCGTGTCGCGCCGCCGAAGAGAGATAGGCCTTCTGAAGGCGCTGGGGTTCGTGAACGGCCAAATCGTCGCCTGCGTCGCCTGGCAGGCGACAACGTTGGCCGTCGTCGGGATCGTCGTCGGCGTACCCCTCGGGACCGTGCTCGGACGGGAGGTGTGGAGCGCGTTCGCCAACAACCTTGGAGTTGTGCCAGTCTCGGTCGTAGAGCTCTGGCTCCTGGCGGCAATCGTGCTGGGGATCCTGGTGGCGGCCAACTTGCTGGCCGTAGCACCAGCACTTGCAGCAAGACGGTCCAAACCACAAGAGCTTCTGCGGGCCCAGTGACCATCGGGGCCGTCTGCGCCCGCTGAGAACGTTCGTGGGGTTTGCGCAAAACGCGCGCCTATTTGAAGTGACCGGCCCGGGCCGACGAACCACTTAGGCCCCCGACCAGCCAACTCCCGGAGTCGGGAAGGGGGGATTTGAACCCCCGGCCTCAGCGTCCCGAACGCTGCCTGACCGATCTCAGGCGGACACCTGTGGACAAGATTCCCAGCTCAGAGGGGGTGCGCTAGACACGGTGGACAGCCATGGATGGGCTCGGACGCGGGCTAAACGCGGGATAAATCAGGTCGTGTCCACGAACAACGGCCGGGGCGAAATGTGAACGAGTACAGCCGTAATGAACCCCTCTGTTTCCTCCGAGCTCGGAGACCTCGGCCGGCCCATGTTGCGCTGGTCGCTGGCGGCCAAGTGCCCTGCCTGCCAAACCCTCACAGCAGCAGCTGCCCGACGGCTTGGGCTGGCGTGAGAACAGGCGGGTCGGTCTGGTCGATCTCAGTCAGGTCGCGGTCGCCGCTCACCAAGGCGCGAACCTTCGCTGCGCTCGCCAGCGCCAGCAAGTAGTCGTCATCGCGGTCGCGGCTGGTTGCCGGAAAATCGAACGGGTCTGGCATCGGCTGGCTCCGCTGTGCGACCTCAACAACGAAGGCGCTCGCTTCCTCTGTCGAGAAGTAGCGCCGGAACTTGGGTCGTTCGACAACTTCGGTTAGCTCGGCAAGAAGGTGAGGGCACGTGACCAACTCAAGACGCTCGTCAACCACTGCCTGCCACAGCGTCGCCGGGTACCCGCTCGGCGTCATCACAGCAGACACGAGGACGCCAGGGTCAAGAACGACCCGGTCCACCTACGACGCGGCCCTTTGGGCCTGCCGCCGCTCCTTTCGCATCGCCTTCAGCTCCTCGTAGGCCAACGCGAGGGCGTCCTCTCCGCTCAAGGCGTCAGACGCGTTGCGCGCCCAAACACCCTCCACAACACCTAGATCCTTCTTCCCGAACTGACGCCGCAGGGCGTCCTCTACCACCTCGGCTTCGGAGCGCCCCGTTCGCTTCGCTTCGGCTATGGCGAGCGCCATGACCTCCTCGTCCACTTCGACCGTCAGAGCTTGCTTTGCCATGAACCCATGATGCCAGAGCCAGGGAAGAGATCGGCCGAGCGGACAAGCTGCTTGCCCAACCTCCTAGCTCCGGAAGGCAAGCCGAGCATCGCCGGCGGCACTCTCCTTGTCGACCAGCACCGGCCCCGCCAGCCACCACATGAGTGTTGTCCTGGCCCAGTTCTGCATATCTTCTAGTTTCCACTAGCGTCCGTGGACGTTCACCGATATTTGGCCCCGTCTATAAGTCGCATGTCAAGCCCGCTCTGCCCGGTCCGCCGAAACATCGTGGTAGAGCAAGGCTTCTTGTGACCGTTATTGACCGTCATTGACCGGTCTCAAAGAAGTCTTCTGTAATCCGTCACTCTCAGCTGTGGAACAAGGTATTGTTTCGAACACGTTTGCAACCGGTGGTTGCGAACGATGACGTGGCCGCCGCGGCGATTATCGGGGAAAGGTGGTGACGACCGGGTGGCGTGGATGCGGATGATGGGCATCGGCTCGGTCGGCTACCACGAGCACACCGTGGCC
>PMLI01000223.1 GCA_003158835.1 Acidimicrobiaceae bacterium | reverse complement strand
AGCGTAGGGCGCCAACAGCGGGCTTTCCGCCACCGCCTGCGCTAGCAGAGCGCGCGCCCTTTGCAGGTCAGTGGTGGCATCCGGAAGATTGGGCGCACGCGCGGCGGCGCTGGCGAGGACCGTGGCTTCGGCGGCAGGGTAGGTGGGCTCCCACGGGTTGAGCGACATGGCGGACTGCATGTGGGCGAAATAGGCCGGGCCCACGTTGGTCGGTGCAGCTGCCGTCCCTGACAGGGTCACGCCCTGGTTGAAGGTGGCGGCGGCGGCCCAATAATCGTGGTCCGCCCTGTAGGGCCCGTTGGCCCCCAGGGCGAGCAGCACCACAACCGCGGTGACGCCGACGGCGGTGAGGACTGTTGGCCATGGCACCTCGTCCCGTCCGCCACGAGGTCGCGGTCGGCCACCTGTCGATCTCGGCGCCCGCGCTCCTGTCACGGGTCGAGCCACCAGGGCATCAGTTTGTCGGGGCCCGGCCCCCATGGCTTTGGAAAGAACTGCTCCGGGCCGCACTGTGTCGGGGGCCCCGGCGGCGAGAGAGAGGGCCGCCAGCATCCCGACCATTACCCAGAAGAGGAACGATAGGCCGATCTGCTGAACGTTGAACAGGGCCTGTACGACGTAGGCGACAATGGACGCGGTCACGATCGCCAGAGAAGCCCGGTGGGCCTGGGCCCGGTGCTTCGGCTCGGGGCCGGTACTTTCGTCCTGTTCAAACCCGCGCAAGCGTCGCCATGTGCCGGCGGCCCGCAAACCGATGAACACCAGGAGCGTCAGGAAGATGGCAAGGCCCACGAACCCCTGGTCGGTCAGGAAGTTCATGAAGACGTCGTGCGCCCCGTTGACGAGGTAAGTGGGCCCTAACCCGGCCACCCAGGAAGCGCTCTGGTACCGGGGATAGACGAGGGCGAAGGCGTCCGGGCCTATCCCGGCGACGGGGTGGTCGAGCGCCATCCGGAGGGCGGCCTTCCAGATTTCCAATCGCTGCTCGACCGAGGTGTTGCCTCCGGACTGGAACAGCGACGAGAGTGGTTGGGCCAAGAAGCGCTTCCCCTTCAGGGCCATGCCGACGCCCGCAATCGCCACAACGCCGGCCACGGCGGTAGTTGACAAGAGGGCACGGCGCTTGAGCTCGGGAGCGAGCATCACCGCCAAGACCACTAGTGCCGCGACCGCGGAGAGCCAGGCACCGCGGGCCGCGGTACGCAGCAGCTCAGTGAGAACGGCCAAGGCCAAAAGCCCCGAAGCGGCGCGCCACAGCCAGTGCTTGGCGAACAGTCCCAGGACCAGAACGGCCGGGAGGACCATGGCAAGGTAGCCGCCGAGGTGGTTGGGGTTGCCGAAAGTGGAGAAGATGTCCTGGGAGAAGGACCCCAACTTCCAATTGATGAAGTCCCATTTGGGCCCGCTCACCTCGATGTCGTGGAGCTGGAAGAGCCCGTAGAGCACGACCACAGTGCCGCCGCAGAAAGCGAAGACCCCCAAGGCCCGGCGGACGTCGTCTGCATCTAGAGCCTCGGCCGCCGTCAGGACGACAATGCCGAAGCAAGCCGCCGCGAAGAGGCCATCGTAGGAGCCGTAGTTGCCGAGCAGCCCCACATGGACGTCTACGCCGGCCAACGCCGACACCGCCGTCCAGGCGATCAGGGCCGCGACGACCCATTGGAGGCCGTTACGCCAGGTGGGGACGGCGCGATGGTGGACGCTCGCCACCCCCCACAAGCCTGCGAGCGCCAACGCCCCGACGACCACAACGGTGTACTTCGGGATGTTGAACACGTCGCCGGTGTGCGGGTCGAACACGACGGGCACGACTGCGATGAGCACGACCAGTAGGACTGTTCTGGCGCCACGCAGTGGCTGCTTGTCTCTGGCCGTCGCGACGGCGAGGTAGCCGGTGGCGATGGCCGCGCTCAGGGCCGTCCCCAGGAAGACGGCAAAGCCCCCCCGGACGGCGCCGGTCGCCCACAGCAGGAGCGCAACAAGCCAGGCGGCCAAGCCCGCTCCCGCCGCCCATCCAGGGATCCCGGTCCAGGGCGAGAAGCGGCGAGCGTACGGGGAAGCAAACGAGCCGAAGGTAGACGGGGATGTGGTCGACCGGCGGGGGGGCGGCGAAGCGGGCCGGGGGCGCCCCTGAGCCGGAGCCCGTACTGGGCGGCCTTTGCCGGGCGCTGATCGTCGACGGCGGTTCCCGCTGCGACTTGGCATGACGGACGAGCCTAATGGGTGCATTTCCCGTTTCCTGGCAAGGGACATTCATTAACCTTCTAGTTGAGCTTGATAGCGGCCGGGGCAGACGGGCTCGATCAGGTCTTTCGTGCCTTGTGCCCCGGATAGGGCATCAGGGGCCGACTACGCTCGTCAGGAGTGGCCCGGTTATCCTGGAGGGGCCCCACGCCGGACGACGCAAGTTCCCTCCGCACTGAACCCATCACGCANNGTGATCAGCACACCGGGGGCGCAGCCGGCCGCGCACAGCGCGCTCGTGACGACGAACCGGCACCGACGGTGACGAACCGGTCCTTTGTGC
Source organism: Acidimicrobiaceae bacterium (assembly GCA_003158835.1). Lineage (GTDB taxonomy): Bacteria > Actinomycetota > Acidimicrobiia > Acidimicrobiales > Palsa-688 > Fen-671. Next base: position 1,286 of record PMLI01000223.1, on the reverse strand, counting down.
GTCCCTCAACTAAGCCGATCAAACCAGAAGGACAAGTGACAAGACCGGCCAGCGCGGTGCCCCCGCTCGATGACGCTGCTGTAAGCGCCGCCAAACGGGGGGAGCCCTCCTCATGGGAGGCCGCCTACCTGGCCTACGGGGGAGCGTTGATGGGGTACCTGATGTTGAGGCTCGAAAACCGGGACGACGCCGGTGAGGCCCTGTCGGAGACCTTCGCGCGCGCCATCGACAAGGCCGCATCCTTTAGAGGAAACGCTTACGCCTTCCGGGCCTGGCTTTTCAGCATCGCTCGCAACGTGTCCACCGACCAGTACCGTCACCGGGCGCGCCTGGTCATGGTGCCCGACCACGCCGATAGCGAGGATCGGCCCCAGCCCTCGGGTGAGGACCTGGCCATCTTGCACGAGGACGTGGCCGAGGTGCGCCGGGGCTTTGGGCTGCTTTCGCAAGCCGACCAAGAGGTCTTGTGGTTGCGGGTTTGTTCCGGTCTGTCGGCGGCGGACGTGGGCGAAGTGCTCGGCAAGAAGGCCGGCGCGGTGCGGATGCAACAGTTGCGGGCACTCGAAGCGCTCCGGAGCCAGGTGCAACTATGACCGCCCCGCGCCCGCAATGGGACGACCGCGTCCTGGCCCAGGCCCTGGATGCGGCCCTCGACGCCGGCGCCAGAGCGTCCGTTCCGCCGGGCACCGGGGGAACGGTCGAGGAGCTGGCGGACCTGGCGGGCGTGCTGCGGGCGGCCCTGCCGGTGCCTGTCTTGCCGGCCGCGGGCCGGTCCGAGATCCGTGCTGCCGCTCTGGCCGTCCGGGTGNNTTCAGCAGCCCAGCCTGGCCCAGGCCCGTTTTGCGGCCGTGGCACTGGCGGACCAGTCGCTCCACGAGGCCACCAAGGCGTTGTCGGCCCACCAGCCGGCCAAGGCCCTGAAGTACATTAACCGAGCCGCCAAGGTCCTCCAGTCTCAGGGAGCCCCGGTGGCGACCTCGGTGCCCGCGACGGCGTCCCAGAACGCTGAGAAGGCCTCCATAGTGACGCTGCAGGAGGAGGTGTTGGCGCTCCAGGTGGACAACCAACAGCTTGAGCAGAAGCTGGCGTCCGCGGCGCGTGCCGTCACTTCTCCGGCCAAAACCTCAACCTCAAGTTCAACTACAAGCTTGAGCACGCCGACGACGGTGCCCTCGACCAGCGCTGCGACCTCCCAAGGCGTCGCACCTCCCACTATCCCCACCACGAGGGTGCCCACCTCGCCCGTGCCGGCCACGACCGCGGCCCGTACGACGGTCGCCCCCACC
>PMLI01000477.1 GCA_003158835.1 Acidimicrobiaceae bacterium | reverse complement strand
TTCGACATGGTGATGCTCAACGACCTGGACCGCTTCCACCTCGTGATGGACGTGATCGCCAGGGTGCCCTTCCTCGGCTCGCACGCCGCCTCACTTCGCCAGCAGATGGCAGCCGAGAGGGTCCGGGCGCGGGCCTACACCCGCATCGAAGGCGACGATGACCCCGAGATCCGTGACTGGGTCTGGCCCTACTGACGCCGCCTTGATGCGCCTACTTGTCGTCAATGCCGGGTCGAGCAGCCTCAAGTTGTCGGTGCTCGACGAGCACGACCAGCTCGTAAGTTCAGAAGTCCTGCCTGCCCCCGGGGGCCAGGTGGACCAGGCCGCTCTCAAGCAGGTCGTGGCCCGCTACAGCCCCATCGACGCGGTGGGCCACCGCATAGTCCATGGCGGGACCGAGTTCACTGCCCCCGTGCTCGTGGACGCCCGCGTCGTCCGCCGGCTGGAAGCGTTGTCCGACCTCGCCCCTCTGCACCAGCCCAAGTCTCTGCGAGGCCTTCAATCGGTGAGCAAGATGCTTCCCCATGTGCCCGCTGTGGCCTGCTTCGATACCGCGTTCCACGCCACCATCCCGGACGCGGCGGCTACCTACGCGCTGCCCGTCCAGTGGCGGCGCCGCTGGGACCTGAGGCGCTTCGGCTTTCATGGCCTGTCGCACGCCTACGCCTCCCGGCGGGTGGGTGAGATGATGGAGGTGGGGGCGCGCCGCATCGTCACCTGCCACCTCGGTGCCGGTGCCTCCCTGGCGGCGGTGCGAGACGGCGTCTCAGTGGATACGACGATGGGTTTTACGCCCAACGAGGGGCTGGTGATGGCGACGCGCTCGGGGTCGGTCGACCCCGGCCTGTTGCTCTGGCTCGAGGACCACGTAGGCATGCCGTCTTCGGAGCTCGCATCCACCCTCGAGCATCGGTCTGGTCTCCTCGGCCTGAGCGGCACGGCCGACATGCGTGCTGTGCTGGAGGCGGAGAGCAGAGCTGACCCGGACGCGGCCCTTGCCATCGGCGTCTACCTGCACCGCCTGCGGGCCGGCATCGCCGCCATGGTCGCATCTCTGGGGGGCCTGGACGCCCTCGTGTTCACCGGGGGAGTGGGCGAGCACTCAGCGCCCGTGCGGTGGCGGGCGGCGGAGGGTCTCGGGTGGGTCGGCGTGTCCCTGGACGAGAGCGTCAACCTGACGGCCGAGCCGGACCGGGAGCTCAGTGCGCCCGGCGCGGCCGTCAGGTCGTTCGTGGTCGAGGCGCGTGAGGATCTGGAGATCGCCCGCGGGGTGCGCCAGGTACTCGGTGAGAGCAGCCCGAGCCGGCCCGGCTAGGGCGGACCGCGCCGCACCGGCAATGTCCCGGCCGTCTTGTGTGGCCACGGCCCCGGCCATAAAATCGTTTCAATGGGGGCGCGATGTTCGGGGTCAGTCACGCTAGGCTCGCCCTGGCGGCAGAGTTCGCGACGTGGTGATGCTGCGGCCGCCGCTATAAGAAAGGGCTGCTCACAGACATGAGCGATGGTCGTGCACGCGAGGCCTCCGAGAACGGCTACAACGCCGGGGACGGTGCACTGGCGGCGTTGACGGCACTGGGAGCGCTTTGGGAGCCAGGGCGGGCGGGCCAGGCCCGGCCCGAGCGTCGCAAGGTCAATTCCCACGTGCACCTGCCGCCCAATTTCTCCGCTTTCGACACCGTCGCCGAGGCCAGCGAGCTCGCCTCGGCCCAGGGCGTCCGCGTCCTCGGCGCCAGCAATTACTACCACTTCGGAGTGTACGAGCCCTTCGCGACGCGCTCGAAGTCCCTGGGAGTCTTTCCCCTGTTCGGGCTCGAGATCGTCTGCCTCCTCGACGATCTTCGGGATGCGGGCGAGAAGATCAACGACCCCGGGAACCCCGGAAAGATGTACCTCTGTGGCAAAGGCATCACCCGGTTCGCACCGATGAATGCTCGGGCCGCCGACCTGATGGGCATGGTCCGGTCCATCGACTCCGACCGTATTGTCGCCGTGATCGACAAGCTCAACTGCATCTTTGCGGCCGCCGGCGTGAAGACGTCCCTGACCGAGCGGTCGATCAAGGCGGGGGTCGTACATCGTTGCGGGGCGCCCGTGGACGCGATTTACCTGCAAGAACGCCACATAGCTCAAGCCTTTCAGGAAGCGCTGGTCGCGGCTGTGCCCGCCGGTGCGCTCCCGGGGGTGCTGTGCTCCGTCCTCGGGGTGGACGCCGGCCCTGACCTGGACGCCGTGAGCGTCCAGAACGCAATCCGCACCCATCTCATGAAGGCTGGCAAACCGGGTTACGTGGAAGAGGGTTTCGTCGGTTTCGACCACGCTTATCAACTGGTGCTGGCGCTCGGCGGCGTCCCCTGCTACCCGGTCCTGGCCGACGGGGCGCGACCCATTTGCGAGTTCGAGCGCCCGGTCGAACGGCTCGTGGCCTCACTGCGGCAACGCCGGACATATTGTGCCGAGCTCATCCCCAACCGCAATGCTGTTCCTGTTCTCGGCTCCTACGTGCGGGCACTACGTTCTGCCGGCATCCCCGTGCTTGCCGGGACCGAGCACAACACACTGGACCTGGTCCCGATGGAACCCCACTGTGCCGCCAACGAGCCCATCCCGGAGCCTCTCAAGGACATCTTCTGGGAGGGGGCATGTGTCATCGCCGCCCACCAGTTCCTGGTGGCCAATGGGAGAACGGGTTACGTGGACGAGCATGGAGATCTGAACGTGTCGTACGCGGATAACGAAGCCCGGATAGAGGCGTTTGCCAGGCTCGGGGCAGATGTCATAGAGAAGTACGCAGAGATGGCCGTCTCTCATCCAGAGATTTCGCGGTAGAGGGGGTACCTAATGACTTCGACTGGGCCGGTGCCAGCGTCAGCTGACGTCCTCGCGCTGGCGGAGGCGCTGGTGGATCTGTCCCACCGCTACGGCGCTGACCCGGAGCTCGTGCTCGCCGGTGGTGGCAACACTTCGGTGAAGTTTGACGATCACCTTTTGGTCAAGGCCAGCGGGACGGCACTGTCGGACATCAGGCCCGAGGATTTCGTGGACCTTGACCGAGCCGCCCTTCAGGCATTGCTCGATCGCGACCTCGGCAGCTCGCGTGACGAGCGAGAGGCTGCCTTCAAGCAGGCGGTGCTGGCGGCGCGCCTGCAGCCGGAACTGGGGCAGCGCCCATCGGTCGAGTCCGTGCTGCACCACTTGGTGCCGGGCCGGTTCGTAGTCCACCTTCACGCCACTTTGGTCAACCAGTTCAGTTGCTGCCGGGAAGGGCGGCGCCTGGTCCTGCAACACCTGGGCGAGGACGTGGTGTGGGTGGACCTCGTGGACCCGGGTTTCGCGCTGGCCAAGGCTCTGCAAGAAGAGCTGGCGGCCTTCACGCGCCGGACCGGCAAGGAGTGCCCCCGTGCCGTGATCATGCAGAACCACGGGCTGGTGGTGAGCGGGGCCACGCCTGAGGAGACGACAAGCCACGTCGAGTGGCTGTCGGGCTCACTTCGTGCCATCGAGGAGCGCGCCCGGGAGGAGCGTGCCACCGAGGAGCGTTACGGCCAGGAGCACGTCAGCGTGCCGGCGTCTCTCGCGCCGCCGACCTTTGCGGAGCCCGAGGCACGAGCTCTGGTCAACGTGATCGGCCCGACGTTACGGGGACTGCTCGGCCGTACCGGCGAGCCGCTGAAGGTGGTGACCTTCGACGGTTCGGCTCCGGTCATCGATCTGGTGGCCGGGGAGGGTGGCCGCGCCGTGGCCATGGGCGGCCCCCTCACGCCGGACCAGATCGTGTATTGCCGGTCCTTCCCGCTCTGGGTCGAGGCCCGGCCCGGCGAGCCCGCCGCGGACTTGAAGGCGCGTCTCGCCACTGCCACGAGGGAGTACACCGCCACGCACCAAGCGCCACCGAACGTGGTCCTGGTGCAGGGCCTGGGCCTGTTCGCCTGCGGTGACACGTGGGCGGACGCGAACACGGCCCGGCTCGTGTACATCGATGCCATCAAGGTGATGGCGGGAGCGCTGCGGATGGGCGGCGTCCAGTACCTGCCGGACGACTTTCGGATCTTCATCGAGCACTGGGAGGTGGAGTCCTATCGCCGCGCCGTGAAACTGGCGTCCGCCGCAGCGGGGCGGGTGGCGGGCAAGGTGGCCCTGGTGACCGGGGCAGCCCAGGGCTTCGGCTTGGAGATCGCCCGGGACCTGGCCGCGCAGGGCGCCCATGTGGTGCTTTCGGACGTCAACGCGGCCGGCGTTCAAAAGGCGGCCGAGGTCATCAGCGCCGCCCTGGGCGCCGGTCGGGCCATCGGCCTGCCCATCGACGTAACCGGTGCCGAGTCCGTGGCCGAAGCCGTTCACCAGGTCGTACGGACCTACGGTGGCCTCGACCTGCTCGTCTCCAACGCCGGCGTCCTGCGCGCCGCCAGTGTCAAGACGCAGGCGGAAAGGGACTTCGACCTCTCCACCGCCGTCAACTACAAGGGCTACTTCCTCTGCGTACAGATGGTCGCACCCATCCTGGCGACCCAGCACGATGTCCGCCCTGACTACTGGAGCGACATCATCCAGATCAACTCCAAGTCCGGCCTCGAGGGGTCCAACAAGAACTTCGCCTATGCCGGCAGCAAGTTCGGAGGCATCGGCTTGACGCAGTCGTTTGCCCTCGAACTCGTAACGGACGGTGTCAAGGTAAACTCGGTCTGTCCCGGCAACTTCTTCGACGGGCCGTTGTGGTCTGACCCCGACATGGGCTTGTTCGCGCAGTACCTGCGCACCGGCAAGGTGCCCGGGGCCTCGACCATCACTGATGTGAAGCGCTTCTACGAGAGCAAGGTGCCGATGGGACGGGGCTGCACG
>PMLI01000273.1 GCA_003158835.1 Acidimicrobiaceae bacterium | reverse complement strand
GGTGCCCTGGGCACTCGAGATGCCTGTGAAACCGGCCACCATGGTGAGGGCGGCGACGGTTGTCGTTGCGGCGCTCACGAAGAGGCTTTTACGGGTAACTATTCTCATATTCCCCCTTTGTCGTTGGGAAAGCGGGCCGGTCACGGCGTCGAGCACCGTGCCGACGCCAGCCCGCTATGTCGGCTAGGACACTAGGGCCGAGCTCGTGAATGGGCACGTAAACATCCCGGGAGCCGAGTTAACATAGTGTTAATAGTTGGGCGTAGCACGCCTCCCCGGGCGTCAGGCTCCAGCTGGAGTGCCGATAGGCTCGGTGGCGGGTCGCCCCGGCCCTTCGACAGGTATGCGCACCCGCACGGCTGTGCCCCCACCGATGAGGCGGTCCAGTTCGATGTCACCACCGTGAGCCTCGACGATCCCGCGAGCGATGGAAAGCCCGAGCCCTGCTCCTGCCGTGGGTGTGCGGCGGCGGCGCTTTGGCTCGAAGAAGGCGGCGGCTACGTCATCGGCCACCCCGGCGCCGTCGTCGATCACATTGATGGCCACCCTGGCCCCATCGGCTATGGCGCCCACGCGCACGCGGGTCCCTGGCGGGTTGTGGCGCAGGGCGTTGTCGATGACGTTGAGCAGGACTTGCTCCATACGGTCGTGGTCCGCCCACACGGCCGGGAAACTCGGGTCAATGTCGACTTCAACCATGGCCCGACTGGGCTGAGGCAAGCATTCGACCGCGGCCTCGGCCACGAGGGACAGGTCGCACCAGTCGCTCTGCAACCTGAGGATCCCGGACTCGATGGCCGAGAAGTCCAGGAGATCCTCGACTAGGCGGCCCACACGGGCCGACTCTGCCGCCACCGTGTTGAGGAAGCGCTGCTGAGACTCGGGGTCCCAGGTGACGTCTGGTTGCAATAGGCTTGAGGCGTAACCCCTGATGGCCGTGAGAGGAGTCCGCAGCTCATGGCTGAGGCGTGACAAGAACCCCTGCTGCATTTCCTGCGATCGGCGCAGGGCCGCCGTCTCCTGGTGGGCGATAGCCGCCTCCTCCCTTTCGAGGGCCAGCTGTAGGGAGTGGGCGGCGTCCTCCATCAGGGCAGTCGAGCCCTCGGGCAAGTCCCGGCCTTCCCATCGCCCTACCAGTACAGTCGCCCCCCCGGAGGTGGGGAACGGAACTGCCACGCAAAGGCTCCCGGCGCGCGACGGGACCTCTTTGGCTCTGCCGTCGTTCGGTCCCGGCGCCAGAGAATGGTCGACCACATCCAGCATGAGGGAGGACAGGCTTGGGTGATCGGCCTGCGACGCGGCCGGGGCCGAAGGGCCGGGAGCGTCGTCGCTGAACCATCGGTCCTCCGAGCGGTTAGCGCCCTTGCGCATGAAGAGCAGCACCTGGTCAGCCTGGAGCCCTCGCCGCAGCATGCTCAGCGCAACGGCGAAACCATCGGGCACCGAAACGGGCCCCGCCAATGTTTCGAGTACCTCTCGGATTGTCTCCAGCACGCGATTGCGGGCGGTGAGATCGCTGAGCAACCGTTCCCGCTCGATGGCGCTGGCGGCGTAACCGGCGTACAGCTTGACCAGGTCCAACTCTTCTCGCTGGGGCGCTGCCTTCGTCGGGCGGAGGACGGTGATCATGCCGACCAAGCCGGTCGAGCCCATGACCGGGACGGCCCATGAGCTCTCCGCCTTGGCCGCCCGGGCCAACCAGCGGAACTTTTCCCAGGCGGTGCTGTGCTCGACGTCCTCGTACACCACCACCTGGTCGCTTGACGAGGCCTGCCCCACTGGCCCGATCGGCGAACCGAACGGGACCTCCGCCCACGACAGTGGGAGGGAAGACGGGAAACCCAGGCTGGCCGCGCAGCGCAGGACCTCTCCCTCCCTTAGGTGGACGCACAGGCACTTGCTGTTGAGGGCCGCCCCCAGCGACGACAGTATGACGGAAAGGCTCGTCGACGAGTCAGTCGAGGCCAGCTGGTCGACGAGGCCTTGGAGCCGGCTGAGCTGGCGCCGGGCCGAGGACTCGACCTTCTGCCCGGTCAGCAGTGCGTCCACGTCGTCTCGGTGGCTCGTCAGGGGGTCGACGTCGGCCACGACCCGCCCGTGGCTCAGCACCAGGATCCGGTCCGCCAACCTGAACATCTGGTCGACATCGTGAGAAACCAGCAGTATGGTCGTGCCCTGTTCGTGGAGAGCCGAAACGAGCTCTTCGACTTGGCCCGCCTCGTTCACGCCGAGGGAAAAGGTGGGTTCGTCGAGGACGAGCAACCGGGGCTTGTCCAGCATCGCCTGGGCCACGGTGAGGAGCTGGCGCATACCGCCTGATAGCGAACCGACGTTGGTCGTCATGTCCGGCAAAGGGATCCTCATCTGGCGCAGGAAGGACATGGCCTGGGTGTAGAGGGAGATGTGGTCGAGGAAGAACCGCGGCCCCTCCCGGCCCAGGAAGAGGTTGGCCGCTATGTCCAGGTTGTCGCACAGCTCGGTGTGCTGGCGCACGAAAGCGATACCCCGACGGGAGGCGGCGCGCGGGCGGGCCGGTACCGGGCGCCCCTCGAGGAAGATCTCTCCACTGCTGGGCGTGATGTCACCGGCCACGCACCCTGCCAATGTCGTCTTGCCCGCGCCGTTCTCTCCCGCCATGGCCACTAGCTGGCCGGACGGGACCTCGAGGTCCACCCCGTTCAGCGCCAGCAGCCGCCCAAAGCGCACTGTGAGGTCGCGCACACGGAGCAGGGCGGGAGCGCCACCGGGGGCACTGGCCCCACGTGGTGGCCCGGGCGGGCTCACTGCCGTTGCCTTGGTCGCTCGTAGCGAGCCCCAGCCTCCCCCATGGTCGGAAGTCTGCGCTGGCCGAGAGCCGGCGTCAAGCCACGCGGCGCCGCCTCCCAACGCGCCTCACGCTGTTGGCCTGGGCCGGCCGAATGAGGAACGGCCCTAGCCGGGGGCGAAGCGGTAACCGGCTCTGGGTTGGGTGACGATCACGGGCGGGCCTCCTGCCGTCTCCAGCTTCGCCCGGAGGCGCCGAATGTAGCCCCGTACGTACTCGGTCTCGGTGGCGTCGCCAGGCCCCCACACCCGTCGCAACAGCT
>PMLI01000287.1 GCA_003158835.1 Acidimicrobiaceae bacterium | reverse complement strand
CATCACCGGGCACTTGGCGGCGGGCGTTGCCTCCTCCGACATGGCGGCGGTGGCGCCTGTGTCTTCGTTGTTCATGGTGCTCCTTATCTGCTCATCTAGTCGATCCTGTCGGTGTCTTGCCTCGCGGTTGCCTTACCGCCTGCTGGCAGGCAGGGCAGGAGCCCCAATAGACGACCTCGGCTTCGTCGATGATGAACCCGTGGTCATCCGCGGCCTGGAGGCATGGCCTGTGCCCCACCGCGCAGTCCACGTCCACCGTGCGGCCGCAGGTGCGACAGACGATGTGGTGGTGGTTGTCATCGACCCGGTCCTCGTAGCGAGCCGGTGAGCGCGCCGGCTGGATGCGCCGGACGAGGCCCTTGTCGGCCAGTACGCCGAGGGCGTCGTACACCGCCTGGCGAGAGACCGCACCGATCTCAGCCCGTACAAGCTGTTCGATCTCGTCCGCCACCGCTTCCTCAAGCACAGATTAGGTCGACCACGTGCTGGCCGTAAGCTTCTCTCGGAGGTGTGTGATAGCTAAATATGCGATGACCGTGCGGACGCACCGGCCGGCCGGGGAGGTGTTCGACCTCCTGGCCGACATGCGCAACGCGTCTTCGTGGGACCCTGGCGTGACCTCTGCCAGCCGGGTGCCCGGGCCCACTAACGACCACGTGGCTGTTGGCACGGTTTTCCTAGTGAACGTGGCTTTTCTCGGACGGGCCCGTACCATCCCCTACACCGTGGCCGAGTACGAGCGTCCGCGCCGACTGGTGNNGCGGCGCCGTGTTGGAGCTCAAGAAGGCGGCAGTGTTCTCTCCGCTTTTGGCCGTGGCCTTCCGGGGGGTCGGCCGGCGAGCCCAGGAAGGCCTGACCAGGGCGCTCACGTGATGACAGGCCTGATCGCCGAAGCCGCCGACCTGGCGCTCGAGATCTCTGTGGTCGGGAGCTTTTCGCGCCTCGGAGCGGTGGTCCGGAGACGCACGGCGCACTGGGGCCCGCTACCCCGGGCCGACCGACGGCGTATCGTGATCACCGGGGCTACTTCAGGTATCGGCCTCGCCGCAGCCCGGGCCCTGGCTGGCGCAGGTGCGGATCTGGTGCTCGTCGGTCGGGCCGGGCCGCGGTTGGACAGCGCGCTGGCTGAGGTCCTTGAAGCGCGGGACGGTCCTGGCGTCTCCGTACGTGCCGTCCCGGCCGATCTGAGCGACCTCGGCCAGGCGGTCCAATTGGCTGGACGGTTGGCCGCCCTGGCCCCCATCCACACCCTGGTCCACAACGCCGGTGCCCTCACCTCGACCTACACCCGGGCCCCCGGTGGTTCCGAGCAGACCGTGACTGTCCACCTGTTGGCGCCCTACCTGCTCACCGAGCACCTGCTCGGGGTGCTGCAGGACGCGGCACCGGCCCGGGTGGTGGTGACCACGTCGGGCGGCATGTACACCCAGCGGCACCGCCTGGCCGACCTGGAGATGTTGCCGGCCGACTACCGGGGACCGGTGGCCTACGCCCGGGCCAAACGGGCCCAGGTAGTCCTGGTGGACGAGTGGCAGCGACGCTACCGGCGCTCAGGCGTGGACTTCTTCGCCGTACACCCGGGCTGGGCCGACACCCCGGGCCTACGCCATGGGATGCCGACCTTCGCACGGTGGCTCGGCCCGGCGCTCCGCACCCCCGAAGAGGGGGCCGACACCCTGGCGTGGTTGGCCGCCGGGGGCGGCCAACCGGTGCCCGGTCGGGTATGGCTGGACCGCCGGCCCCGCCTAGAGCACCGGGCCCCGTGGACGATCGTGCCCCAGGCGGCTGCCGCGGACCAGGGGGCGGCCCTGTGGGCGTGGTGCGCGGAGAGGGCGGCCCGGGCCCGCACAGGATGAACCAAAGCACGGGCCCTGTGCCTATGGAGGCGACCCGGCGAGTGCCGGGGCGTTAGCCGGCCTGTTGGCCGAGCCCCCCGGCCCGGCCGTCAGCGAGAAGGCCCGGGGACGACCAGGACCTTCCCCACCGCCCCAGCTTCGACGGCGTCCTGGGCGGCGGCCACGTCCGCCACGGCGCCGCCCAGTTCGAGCGCGGGGACGCCGTACTGCAGGACGTAATGGACCGGCACACCGGCTGTCATGCAGCGGCGTGTGGGCACAACCGGGTTGTCGACCTCGGCCGCGTAAACGACGATGACCGTGCCGGGACTGCATCGCAGCCTTCGGTGTGGCCAGCGGGTTTGATAGAACGGCGCACGAGTCTCCCAGCCGGTCACCACTGAGCACCAGCGGTCCCCGCAGAGGCACGAAGGAGCAGCATGCGCATAGCCATCATCGGGAGTGGGATCTCGGGGCTCGTTTGTGCGTACTTGTTGCACGGGCAACACGACGTCGTTCTCTACGAGGCGGACCCTCGTCCGGGGGGCCACGCGCACACGCATCGAGTGGAGCTGCCCGATGCCACCGTTGACGCTGACACCGGGTTCCTCGTCTACAACGAGCGCACGTACCCGTTGTTCTGCTGGCTGCTCGAACGGCTGGGTGTTGTGACCCAGCCGAGCGACATGAGCTTCAGTGTCGCCGATCAGCGGAGCGGGCTCGAGTGGCGTGGGACGTCGCCGTCGACGGTGTTTGCGCAGCGGCGCAATGTTGCCCGACCGGCGTTTTGGCTGATGTTGGCCGACATCATGAAGTTCAACCGGCTCGCCCGGGGGCTACTTGAGGACCCGCCCGGCGACGATGTGACACTGGAGGACGTGCTCACCACCGAACGCTGGTCAGCTGGGTTCCGCGACTGGTACCTGGTCCCGCTCGGTTCGTCGATCTGGTCGGCCGACCCGACGACGTTCACTCGCATCCCCGCCGTGACCTTCGCACGTTTCATGGAACGTCATGGGCTCTTGCGGTTGAGGAACCAAGCTCGCTGGCGGACCATTGCCGGCGGGTCGCACAACTACGTCCAGGCCATTGTCCACCCACTGGAACAGGAGGGACGGGTGCGGTTGGGCACCCCCGTCGACAAGATAAGAAGAGAGGCCGGACATGTTGAGCTCATAAGCTCGGCCGGGGTTGAACCATTTGACCACGTCGTGGTCGCCACCCACAGCGACCAGGCTCTGCGCATGCTTTCTGACCCCGACCGCCAGGAACTCGAAGTACTCGGCGCCATCCGTTACCAACCCAACCGGGCCATCCTTCACACTGATTCTCGCCTTCTTCCGCGAAGCCGGCGGGCGTGGGCCAGCTGGAACTATCACCGGCTCGATGCAGACGGCGACCGGGCGATGCTCACGTACTACCTGAACCGGCTCCAAGGTCTTCCCTCCGCCACCCCGCTGCTCGTTACCTTGAACCGTGAGGACGTCATCGACCCAGGACAGGTGTTGGCAAGCTTGGATTATGCCCATCCCGTCTTCGACCCGCCCGCGGTCGCGGCCCAGAAGCGCCACGGCTCGCTCAACGGCACCCGCCGCACTTGGTTCTGCGGAGCCTACTGGGGGTACGGGTTCCACGAGGACGGCGTGCGCAGCGCATTCGAGACGTGCCGAGGGCTGGGGGTGACGCCGTGACGGAGGCGCCTCCTGTCCCGGGGAGCACGTCAGCGCTTTCGGCGGGAGGTCTGCGCAGCGCCATCTACGAAGGAACGCTCCACCACCGCCGGCTCGGGCCCGGCGCAGTCCACCAGTTCTCTTACCGGGTGGCCATGCCGCTGCTCGATCTGGCGGAGATCGACGACGTCACCAGGCTGCACCCCCTTTGGTCGAGCCGCCGTCCAGCGCCCGCACGGTTCCGGCGCGCCGACTTCATGGGTGACCCAAGTACCTCATTGGAGGAGACCGTACGCGGGCTTGTTGAGCAGCGAGCCGGGTGCCGTCCCACAGGCCCGATTTCCCTGCTGGCCAATGTGCGCACCTGGGGATGGCTGTTCAACCCGATCAGCCTGTACTTCTGTCACGACGCCGATGACAGCGAGGTCGAGGCGCTGGTCGCTGAGGTCGAGAACACCCCCTGGCACGAACGCTGCACCTACGTGGTCGGCCCACCAGGTCGCCACCGCTTCGCCAAGGTTATGCATGTGTCACCTTTCCTGCCGATGGACGTCGACTATGAGCTGACGTACGGTGTTCCTGGCGAACACCTGGTTGTGCAACTGGACGTGCTCCGTGGCGATGAGCGCCTGTTCGGCGCCACGCTGTCCCTCCGCCGCCGGGTACTCAACCGTCCGGCGCTGGGACGACTGCTCTGGGCTTACCCGGCGTTGACCCACCGGATCTCCGCGGGCATCTATGCTCAGGCGGCTCGGCTGCGCCTGAAGGGCGCGCCGGTCCACGTGCACCCGGCACGCTCTGTGGGGACCGCGTCGTCTTCCCCGGGTGCAGATCAGTGAGCGGACATCTGCCGTCGGCGCCGCCGGCACGTCCCCGCTCGGCCACGCCGACCGGGGGCGGACTGCTGCGCCATGCCACGCCACGGCACACCTCCAAGTTGATCGTCGGCGCTCCTCGTTAGTGCGCGGCGCTTGAGGCCAGCGTCGACGCGAAGATCTGCCAGGCGAGCAGGCTCTTGGCGACGAGGGACAAGGTGACGTACACCCTCTCGCCGACGAGGTAATCCTTCCACTTGCCAACCTGCTTGTACTGGAGCCACTGGTTGACGGCGAAGCAATTGAAGAGCACGAAGAGGGAGAAGAAGATCCCGTAGACGAACCCGGGGGCGTGCGCGCGGGCACCCGGCCCGATGAGGTAGATGGCGATAGCGGCCCAGGGGACGATGCCGGCGATGCAACCGGTCCAGAAGGGGCCAAGGCCCGCCCCCGGCGCTTCGTAGCGTTCCTGCACCCAGCCAAACCCGATCATCGAGGCGTTGACACCGACCAACGCGACGAGGGCGGCGATGTCGTCGATGCCCACCAGCATGGCGATCAGAACGATCATGATCGACGCGCTCAACGAGTACTCGAGCCAGCGGTAAGGGTTGCGGCCTCCGAGCAGTTGGGCCTGGTAGGACTGCCAGCGGGGACCAGCCACGCTGAAATGCGCCAGCGCCGAGAGGGAAAAGAATGCCGCGATGGTCCAAGCGAAGCTGAGGTTGAACAAGACGACAGTCTGGTGGCCCGCCGTGCGGCTCGGAGCACCTGTCAGGTAGGCGGCCCGAACAGGCAGGGAGAAGCTGTTGGCCAACAACACGATGGCCAACGCCTGCGCCAGGTGGAGGCACCCGGCAACGAGGTTGTACCGACGCAGGCTCACGAGGGTTGAAGAGCGGTCCGGCATGCTGTCACCGTAGTTCCGCGGCGCCGGGCCTTTGTCCGATACCGCAACCTGCTGGCGGTCGCCCGTGAACAGTCCCAAGCTCGGCGGAGCCGCCTGACCGCGCCGCGGCTGTCCTTCTGTCGGGCTTCATGCCCTTATCCCGCATCGTCTTCCGTAGGATCATGGGAGATGGTCCTAGCGCCGAACGTGGTCTTTTGAGCAGCCTCCGAGTGCTTGTTACCGGTGCCTCCGGGTATGTCGGTGGCCGTCTTGTGCCGGCGCTTGTCGAGCGCGACGCGGAGGTGCGCTGCCTGGCCCGGACCCCGGCGAAGCTGGACGCGGCGCCATGGCGAACCTCCGTCCAGGTGGCCCGGGGTGACGTCGGCGGCGACGTGGCCGAGGCCATGAAAGGCATGGACGTCGCTGTCTACCTCGTCCACTCGATCGGCCAGGGCGATGGGTGGGCCCTCCGAGAGCAGCGCGACGCTGAGAACTTCGCCCGGTCCGCGGCGCAGGCGGGTGTGCGTCGCATCGTCTACCTCGGAGGTTTGGGCAGGGACGAGGATGTGCTCAGCAAGCACCTGCAGAGCAGGCACGATGTCGGCCGGCTGCTGGCATCGACGGGGGTCGAGGTCGTCGAGCTGAGGGCCGGGGTCATTATCGGCTCCGGCTCGGCCAGCTTCGAGATGCTCCGTTACCTCGTCGAGGTGCTGCCGGTCATGGTGACGCCTCGCTGGGTCGAAACCAGGTGCCAGCCGATCGCCATCGCCGACATCGTTGACCTGCTGGTCGAGGCGGTTGCTCGGGCCGGGAACGTAGGCGGCATCTATGAGGTCGGTGGCCCTGACGTCGTCACCTACGCCGAGATGATGGGCTTTTACGCCGAGGTCGCCGGCCTGGCCCGCCGCCGCCTGGTCCGGGTGCCGTTGCTGACACCGGGGCTCTCGTCGCACTGGGTGGGCCTGGTAACCCCGGTACCGGTCCCCTTGGCCCGAGAGCTGGTCGAGTCGCTGGTCAACGAGGTGACGGTCGGGGAACGCTCGGCCACCGAAGCGTTCTCGGTCACACCCATGGGCCTAAGGGAGGCGATCAGCCGGGCCTTGGCTGCAACCCAGGAGGGCAACGTCCCGACATCGTTCGTCGACGCCGACTTGGTCGCGTTCAGGGCTGTCCCGACAGATCCAGAGTGGTCCGGGGGCACCGTGCTCAAAGACGTCAGGCGCGGCACCGCCTCAGCTGAGCCCCAGGCGGTCTTTGGGGCCCTGGAACAGATCGGCGGTCAAAAGGGCTGGTACTCAGGCGAGTGGCTGTGGCGCCTGAGAGGGATCTTGGACCAGCTCTTAGGTGGGCCCGGCCTCAGGCGGGGACGGCGCTCGAAGCTCGCTGTAGGCGACGCGTTGGACTTCTGGCGGGTCCAGGACTTCGTGCCCCCTAACCGGCTTCGGCTCCACGCGGAGATGCGCTTGCCGGGCGAGGCGTGGCTCACATGGGACCTCGAACCGGCCGGTTCGGGGACAAAGGTGACTCAGACCGCTCTGTTCCGGCCCCGTGGGCTGCTCGGTCGCCTCTACTGGCTCGGCGTCGCTCCTTTCCACCGGTTCGTGTTCCCCGGGATGCTGGCCGGCCTCCTCGCCGAAGTAGACGCGAAGGGACAAGCTCCACGGTAGGGGGGTGTCGCGCACCCCACCGTCTGATAGGGCGTGGCCCCAGCCGTGGCAATGCAAGAAGACGGCTGCCCTGGCACAGATATTCGGTACCGCCCCGGCCTGTAGTGGGTGCGGCGAGTGCGGACATCTGCCAGATGGCGTTACGCTTTGGCGTCCGGTGTAGGGCCTTGGAGACGGCAGGATTCGCCCCGTGCAACAAGAGTGGAGCCGGAAGGGCGCGACGCTCAGCGACAAGACAGCACGCAAGGAGTTCGGTCTGACCCAGGAGGAGATCGTCGCGGCGATCGACACCGGTCAGCTTCAGTACCGAGTTGGCGTCATCCAGGGCAATCCCTGGCTGAGGCTCCTGCGGCGCGAGGTCGAGGATCTCATGGACAGCACCTACAACGACCGGGACCATCGGCAGCGGCGCGCCAGGGCCGAGTTGGCGCGGGTCGACCGCGATTTGAAGAAGCTCCGAGCCGAGGTCGTGGCGCTAGAGGAGCACCGTACCAAACTGGTTGGCGACCTGGGAGCATGATTTTCGCGGACGGCCAGCGCGCCCCCTATTCGCGACGCAGGCCGGTGCGACCACCTGTCCCAGGGTACTGCTCTACGGCAACCCGGCATAGTCGCTGAGGGCAGCACCTCATAGGCATCGGAACGTTAGAGCCGCGCCTCCTATAGCATCGTCCACTACTCTCCGAGAGGAACCCATGAAGAAAGTCTTCGTTGCCGCTGCTGCGGCGTTGTCTGTCGCCGCAGCAGCCACCTCCACAGTGGTCATGAGTGCAGGACCGGCCGGCGCTTCTTCCGCCGGGGCCCAGTTCACCGCCGATAGGGCGGCCCTGGGAACGGCCAGCAGTGCTTTCGACCAGGCATTCGCAGCCTGGGAGAGGAGCGGGAAATCGATCGCCCAGACCAGTTCGTTCGCTGACGTGTACGTCTCGGCTCTAGAGGCCCAGGACCATAGGCTCCTCAACCAAAGCTGGCCCGCCGGAGCAATTGCCGATATCGACGCGGTGGTGCGAGGCGATGCAGCTGTGCAGGGCGTCGTCTCAGCACTACCCGACCTGGCCTCCTCCTCCTCCTCGAACACCGACTGGTTCATTGCTTTCAACCAGGACGCCGCCGTCGGAGTGGCCGACGCCAACATCGTGCGCCACGACCTCGGGCTCCCGCTGGCGTCATATTCCTGACCGGCTCAGCTCGTGCAGCCGGAGGCTACGGCGGAAGGTGACTGTTCATCTCTGAACCGGTGCCTCTTGGCGAGTCGCGCTGCCGGTCCCCATAGGACGGGCTGGTCGGGGCCCCAGGCGAGCGCGTCGGGCCAAGTCGCGGTGTGTAGCCTCCAAACGTCCGCACCGAGCGCCGCATCCCGGGTGTTCCTGACCGGTCCCCGGGGCACCGACCAAGCCGAGCGCAGAACCACTATTATGCGCTGCGATCCAGCATCGCCTGGAGCAGGCCCTCGCGGCCGGGAACGTAGACGTACAGCGAGGCAGCTCCCGTGTCCAGGGCGGCCGCGACCCGGCGCATCGTGACTGCCTCCAGACCGTCCGACTTCAGGATCGCCAAAGCCGTACGTTGTTCGTATCGGGACTCCTAATCACAAAGTCCTCTTCGGCCTCGGGCTGGAGACCGGCGTCCACGAAGTGAGCGAGATGCTCGGGCACGCCCGCCTAGCCGACGACGCGGGTCTCGACGTCGTCAGCCTCTCCGACCATCCCTACTTCGCCGAGCGCGTCGACGCCTACGCCGCGCTGGGGTTCGTTCTGGGCGCAACCAGCAACATCACCGGAGTAGTGATTTGCACAAACCTGCTAAGCCGTCCCGCTCCCATGCTCGCCCGGACCGTCACGGGACTGGCTACGATCTCTCGCGGTCGTGTCATCCTCGGAATGGGTGCGGGCGGGCTGGAGGAGGAAATCGCCGCCCTCGGTGTCCCCCGCCTGTCGCCCGCAGCCCGGGTACGAGCGCTGGAAGAGGCGATCATGGTCGTGAGAGCGCTCTCCGGCGGCGGCGGTCCGGTCACCTTCGACGGCGAGTTCTACCACGTCACCGGGCTGACACCCGCGGCTGCACCAACGCCACCGATCTGGGTCGGATCGCTCGGCCCGAAGGCGCTGGCAGTAACCGGCCGACACGCGGACGGATGGGTACCAGGACACCTCGCCGACTGGCGCAGCACGNNCACCATCTACAACGTGTCAGGGCGCCTTACCCAGGCCCCGCTACCGGAGACCCGCGACGACGAGGGCCGCTGGACCGGGGGCGGAGTGACGCAGTCTGTAGAGGAACTGACTTTTGCCGTGCTTGAACACGGCGCCGCCGCTTTCATCTACTTGCTCCCTCCTGGCGACAGCATCAGCGACGCGACACTGAACCTCTGGGCACACGAAGTCGTGCCCGCCGTCCGCGAAGCAATCGCCAAGCGCTGAGACATATACCCTCCTGGGGTATAATCGACATTGCCCGCCTCGGGCTGCCCGAGAGAGGATCAGAAGTGCCCCAGTCGATGACCTACACCGTCCCGGGCATGACCTGTGACCACTGCAAAAAGGCGGTCAGCGCTGAGCTCGGCGCGGTCGCAGGGGTCGCCGACGTCGATGTCAACTTGAAGACCAAACTGGTGACAGTCTCGGGCGACGCCCTGGACGACGCTGCGCTCCGCGCCGCCATCCAAGAGGCGGGTTACGAGGTGGCCTGATGGCAGGCGTCACTGAGGCAGCCGGGCACGTGGACCTCGCCATCTCCGGGATGACCTGCGCCTCCTGTGCCGTGCGCATCCAAAAGCGCCTCAACCGCCTCGACGGCGTGGCGGCGACCGTCAATTTCGCCAGCGAACAGGCCGCGGTTTCTTTCGACCCGGCCAAGGTGGGCATGGCCGACCTCGTGGGTGCCGTCGAGGCTGCGGGCTACCACGCCTCCCTACCGGAGGCGGGCCGCGACGACGGCGACCCGGCCCGTCCTTACCTCACACGCTTGGCTCTGGCGACGGTGGTGTCGGTCCCAGTCGCCCTCCTGGCCTGGATGGCGGCGCTCCGCTTCCCCGGCTGGCAGTGGGCCTCACTGGGGTTGGCCACCCCGGTGGTGGCCTATGGCGGCTGGCCTTTTCACCGGGCCGCGGCGCTGAACGCCCGCCACGGCGTGGCCACCATGGACACCCTGATCTCGATCGGGACCCTCGCCGCGTGGACGTGGTCCGTCGTCGTCCTTACGGCTGGTCTGGACGAGGGCGTCTATTTCGACGCCGCCACGCTCATCACCGCCCTGGTGCTGCTCGGGCGGTACCTGGAGGCGCGGGCCAAGCGGCGCTCGGGCGACGCGGTGCGGGCGCTGCTCGAGCTCGGGCCCAAGGAAGCCCACTTGCTCCGGGACGGCCACGAGGTTCTCGTCCCCATCGGCCAGCTCCAAGCCGGTGACCGCTTCGTAGTGCGCCCGGGGGAAAAGGTCGCCACCGATGGGGTTATCGAGACGGGCCACTCGACCCTCGACTGCTCGATGATCACCGGTGAGCCCGTCCCGCTAGAGGTGGGGCCAGGTCAAGAAGTCACCGGGGCCACGCTCAATGTCTCGGGCCGGCTCGTGGTCCGGGCCACCAAGGTGGGTTCGGCCACGGCGTTGGCCCAGGTGGCCGGGCTGGTGGCCCAGGCCCAGGCGGGTAAGGCGCCGGTGCAGCGCCTAGTCGACCGGGTCTCGGCGGTGTTCGTGCCGGTCGTGATCGGGCTCTCGCTGGCCACCTTGGCCGGTTGGCTGCTCCTTGGTGGCGTCGGGCCGACCGCCGCGTTCAGCGCTGCCATTGCTGTCATCGTCATCGCCTGTCCCTGCGCCCTCGGTCTGGCGACGCCGACTGCTCTCATGGTCGGCACCGGGCGGGGTGCCCAGCTCGGGATCGTCATAAAGGGCCCCGAGGTGCTGGAGCAGACCCGGAAGGTCACCACGGTCGTACTGGACAAGACCGGCACCCTGACCGAGGGGAGGATGGAGGTGGTGGCCCTGGTCCCCGGCGAAGGGGTGGGCGAGCAAGAACTGCTCAGACTGGTCGCGGCCGCGGAGGACGCCAGCGAGCACCCCATCGCCCGCGCTATTGCCGGCTGCGGCCGCCAGCGCCTCGGCCGGCTGAGCGCCGCCGAGGGGTTCAATAACAGCGCCGGCCAGGGAGTCGAAGCAGTCGTCGATGGCCACCAGGTCATCGCCGGGCGTCGCAGCCAGGGCCGCGGGCCGGGCGTCGCACTCGCCCCCACCCTGCTGGCAAAGGCCGAGGAACTGGAGGAAGGCGGGGCCACCGTTATCGCAGTGACCTCGGACGGCCAAGTACTGGGCCTGGTCGCCTTGGCCGACCGGGTGAAGCCCACCAGCCGCCAGGCTGTCGCTGAGCTGCGGGCGCTCGGTCTCACGCCAGTGCTGCTCACCGGTGACAACGAGCGCACCGCCCGCGCCGTGGCAGCTGAAGTCGGGATCGAACGAGTCGTGGCCAACGTACTGCCCGACGGCAAGGCGGCCGAGGTCCGCCGGCTGCAAGAGGTGGGCGAGGTCGTGGCCATGGTGGGCGACGGCATAAACGACGCGCCGGCGCTGGCCCAAGCCGATCTCGGTCTTTCTATCGGCACGGGCACCGACATCGCCATCGAAGCGTCCGACCTGACGCTGGTATCTGGCGACCTGCGGGCCGCCGCCTACGCCATCGCCCTATCGCGCCGGACGCTGGCCACCATCAAGGGCAACCTGTTCTGGGCCTTCGCCTACAACGTGGTCGCGGTGCCGCTGGCTATTGCAGGGGTGGTTAACCCGATAATCGCGGCCGCTTCGATGGCTTTTTCGAGCGTGTTCGTAGTGTCCAATTCCCTGCGCCTGCGACGCTTCCGACCGGCGCGCTCGGTCGCATGAGCGGCTCGGGGCCGAAAGCTTACGGCTACATCGCCGAGGGCGACAAGGATGCCTTGGCCAAGCGCATGCACCGCATCGAGGGTCAGGTGCGGGGGATAGAAAAGATGATCGCCGACGACCGTTATTGCGTCGACATCCTCACTCAGATCGCCGCTATCGGCACCGCGCTCGAGGCGGTGGCCTTCAAAATCCTGGCCGACCACGTTGCCCACTGCGTGGCCGGGGCCCTGGCTTCGGGCGATGAGGCACTGGCGGCAGAAAAGAGCCGAGAGCTCCTCGAAGCGGTGCGCCGTTTTGCTCGCACGCGATAACGGTGGCGTACCGCTTGTCCAACAAGACGGTGTACTCGTGCGGGATCGACACTCCACGCCGGACCGGTGCGCGAAATCTCAATGAGCTTGCCTCGGTCGTTTGCCGGCGCTGTGTGCGGCCCTGCCCGGGGCGTCGGCCGGTGGAGCGACCGCTCTGTCTGGGAGGATGCTGCCATGTACCCGTCCATCGAGCCATACGACTCCGGCCACCTCGAGGTGGGCGACGGTCACGCCGTGTACTGGGAGGTTGTCGGCTCGCCTGACGGTCTCCCAGCAGTCTGGTTGCACGGCGGCCCGGGCGCGCCGGCCTCTCCCAACAGCCGGCGGAACTTCGATCCCGCCCGCTACCGGGCGGTCATCTTCGACCAGCGAGGGTGCGGCCGCAGCCGGCCCTTGGCCGACGACGTCGACGCTGACCTGTCTGCGAATACCACTGCTCATCTCGTCGCCGACATGGAGCGGCTGCGCTCGCACCTCGGCGTCGACCGATGGGTCGTGGTCGGGGGCTCGTGGGGCGTGACGCTCGCCCTCGTCTACGCCCAGCGTCACCCCGAACGCGTCCTCGGCATGGTGCTGGCGGCAGTGACTTCAGGGCGGTGGAGGGAGACACAGTGGATCACCCGGGATATGGGCCGAGTTTTCCCCCGCCAGTGGGACCGCTTCATGGAACTGCTGCCCGAGGCCGAGCGCGGCGGCGACCTCGCTGCCGCCTACGCTCGGCTCCTCGCCCGCCCGGACCAGGCCGTGCGTGAGGAGGCTGCTCGGCGCTGGTGCGAGTGGGAGGACACCCACATGTCCCTGGCGCCCGGCTACCAGCCGCACCTCAGTGTGCGGGAGCTGTCCTGGCAGATGGTCTTCGCCCGGCTGGTTACGCACTACTGGGGCCACGGCTGCTTCCTGGCCGACAACGAGGTGCTCGCCAATATGGCGAGGATCGCGCCCATTCCCGCCACGCTGGTCCACGGCCTCCACGACATTTCCGGCCCGCTCGACACTGCGTGGGAGCTGCACAAGGCATGGCCGGCGAGCCGCTTGGTTGTCGTCGAGGACGCCGGTCATTTCGGCGGGAGCATGGGCGAGCAGTTCACCGCCGCAATGGACGCCATGGCCGACCAACTGCGCGCTAGAAAGATGTTGGCCGGTTAGGGCCGAATGGCTCTGTTGAGGGAGCCACAAAGCTCACACTGTTGACGGAGAGCCGGTTTTCCGGGCACGTCCGGGGTCGGCGAACGGAGGAGGCGACCGGCGGGCTTCCCGTCGTCGTCCGAGAGGAGACGCACTCATGAACAGGATGAAGCAGGTACTGGCGGTTTTTGTCGCCATCGCCATGGCGGGCGCACCCGCGGTCGTGGGCCCGTCGGCGGTGGCCGCCAGCCCGATGGTGGCCGCCCGCCCGATGGCGGCAAATGGCGCCCTGGGCAGCCAATGGACGGTGAAGAACCCCTTCAAGGCGGGGTTCATCTACGTCGGGGCTCCCAGCGATGCGGGCTGGACCCACGCCCACGACGTGGCCCGCCTCGAGGTGCAGAAGTACTTCGGTGGACGCGTCGAGACTTTGTACAAAGAGGACGTGCCCGAGGGCCCGCAGTGCGCGCAGGTCATCACTCAGCTGGTCGACGCCGGCGCCAGGATCATATTCGCCACCTCCTACGGCTACCAGCCCGAGCTGGTGGCGGCGGCGGCCAAGTACCCGAACGTGCTGTTCGAGCAGGCCACCGGCACGACGGTGTCCAAGACCCTGTCTGAGTACTACGGAGCGGGCGAGGACGGCGACTTCCTCTCGGGGATGGCGGCCGGTGCCGCCGCCCGGGCGGGGAACAACAAGATCGGTTTCGTCGCTCCCTACCCGATCCCAGAATGCCTGCGTGAGGTGGACGCCTTCGCCCTGGGCGCACAGCTGATGGACCCCAAGGCCACGGTGCAGGTGGTCTGGACGAACACCTGGTTCGCTCCCGCCACCGAGCGCCAAGCGGCCGAGAGCCTGGTCGCCGACGGCGTGAGCGTGCTGGCCGACGGCCAGGACAGCCCCACGACCGGCCAGGTAGCCGCCGCCCACGGCCTCAAGTGGACCGGGTACGACTCCAACCAGGAGTCCTTCGCCCCCAAGTCCTGGCTGACCGCGACCACCTACAACTGGGGCCCCTACTACATCCAGGAAGTAAAGGCCGCCATGAACGGCACCTGGAAGAGCCAGTTCTGGTACGGCAGCCTGGCTGACCACTTCGTCGTCATGGCCCCGTTCGGCAAGTCGGTCTCTCCGGCGACCCGCACGGCCGTCCTGGCCAAGGAGCAACAGATCGTAAAGGGCACCTTCGACCCGTTCACCGGTCCCATCTACGGCCAGAACGGCAAGATCGTCGTAGCCAAGGGCGTGACCCTCACGGTCATGCAGAAGTACTCGATCACCTGGTTCGTAAAGGGCGTTCTCGGTAACCCCAAGGGCTGACCCGCGCCATGACCGACTTCCGTGCTTGACGCCGGCGACGACCACACGGCTTTAGCCGCCGGGGCCGGGCTGGCGTCGAGCCTGTCCGGTGCCGCCCCCGGACCGAGGGCGCTGGCGGTGCAGGCCATCGACATGACAAAGCGCTTCCCCGGGGTGCTCGCCAACGACCACGTGTCCTTCGAGGCGGCCCCGGGTGAGGTGCACGCGCTGCTGGGCGAGAACGGGGCCGGCAAGACCACCCTGTGCAACCTGTTGATGGGCCTCTACCGTCCCGACGAGGGCAAGCTCTTCATCGAGGGCAAGCCGGCCCGGTTCCGTTCCCCCAAAGACGCCCAAGACGCGGGCATCTTCATGGTCCACCAGCACCTCCGGCTGGTAGAGAGCATGACCGTAGCCGAGAACGTGGTGCTCGGTGCGGCCGGCGCCCGACAACTCCGCTTCTCGCCCCGGGCCGTCGAAAAGGCGGTGGCCGAGGCGGCGGCGCGTTTCCAGATGTCGGTGGACCCGGCGGCCCGGATCTGGCAGCTGTCCCTCGGCCAACGCCAACGCGTCGAGGTACTAAAGGCCCTGTGCCGGGGCGCCCGGATCCTTATCCTGGACGAGCCGACCGCGGTGCTGACCCCCCAAGAGGCCGACCAGCTGTTCTCGAGCGTGCGCGACATGGCGGCCGCGGGCCGGACGGTCATCTTCATCTCCCACAAGCTGCCCGAGGTGCTGGCGGTGGCCGAGCGCGTGACGGTCCTGCGCCACGGCCGTTCGGTCACGACCGTGCCCACCGCCGGCACCGGTGCCGACGACCTGGCCGGGTTGATGGTGGGCCGTGAAGTGTCCCTAGCGCCGACCGCCCGGGTGGCCCACGAGCCGGGCCCCGCCGTTTTGGAGCTCGCCGGTGTCTGCGCCCGGGGCGACCTGGGGACCGAGGCGCTAAAGGACATAACCCTGCAAGTGCGGGCGGGCGAGATCCTCGGCATCGCCGGTGTCTCCGGCAACGGCCAACGCGAGTTGGCCGAGGTCATAACCGGGCTCCGGCCCACCACGGCCGGCACGATCAGGATCGGTGGGGCACGCCTGGCGGCGGGGGGCCCGCGCGCCGCCATCGACCTCGGGGTCGCTTACGTGCCTGAGGACCGGATGGGCACCGCCATCGCGCCGGACCTGTCGATCGCAGAGAACCTGATGCTCAAGTCCTACCGGGGAAAGGCGCGGGGTTGGGGGCCGGTGCTGTCCCGGCGCAAGGCCATCGCCAACGCCCAGGAGATGATGGCGCGTTTCGACGTGCGCGCCCCGGGGCCGACCACCTTGGTCCGCCAGCTTTCCGGTGGCAACATCCAAAAGGTCGTCCTGGCCCGGGAGCTGTCCTGCCAGCCGCGCCTGGTCGTGGCCGCTTCGCCCACGCGTGGCCTGGACGTCGGCGCCACCCAGTACGTGCGGCGAGTCCTGGCCGGCACCGCCGCCGCCGGCGTCGGCGTGGTCATGGTCAGCGAGGACCTGGACGAGATCTTCGAGCTCTCGGACCGCATCGCCGTGTTCTACGCCGGCCGGGTCGTCGGCACCCTAAAGGCCACGGAGGCGGACCGCCACCGGGTCGGCCTCATGATGGCGGGGGCGACATGACCGGGCCCCTGCGCATCGAGCGCCGGCTGGATGCGCCGGGGTGGCTCAAGGTCGTCGTGCCCCTGGCGTCGCTCGTGTTGGCCGCCATCATCGTCGCCATCCTGCTGTTGGCCACCGGTCACAACCCGCTGTCGACCTACCACCAGATGTACTCCGCCGCCATCACCGCCGACGGTGCCTTGTCTTCGAGCTTTGTCTACGCCACCCCCCTCCTGTTCACCGGGCTGTGCGCCGCCTTCGCCTTCCGGATGAGGACCTGGAACATAGGCGGGGAGGGCCAGCTGTACATGGGAGCAGTCGGGGCCTCGGCCACCGGGCTCGTGCTCGGCCACTGGCCGGCGCCGCTGGTCATCATCGCCATGGTGGTCGGCGGTGCCCTGGCCGGCATGCTCTGGGCCGAGATCCCGGCCCTGTTGCGGGCGTACCTGCGCACCAACGAGATCCTCACCTCGCTCATGCTCAACTACGTCGCCGGCTTTGTCGTGTACTACCTGATCTACGACAGCGGCTCGTACTGGCGGGACCTCACCACGCCCGGCGCCTCGGTGTTCCCGACCGGCAAGACTCTCGGCCCGCACGCCAACTGGCCCGGCATCACGATCGGCTCGTTCACCCTGCCCCTGGGCTTTGTCCTGGGCCTGGGCCTGGCCGTAGGCCTGTTCCTGCTCGTCCGCTCCACCCGCTATGGCTTTGAGATGCGGGTCATGGGCGATGCCCCGCGGGCGGCCGACTACTCGGGCATCCGCACCAAGCGGAAGATCCTCTCGGTGATGGCCATCTCGGGCGGCATCGCGGGCGTGGCCGGCTCTAGCCAGATCGGTGACTTCGGCCACGTGCTCGACCCCCGCGGGCTCGAGCAGGCCCAGTACGGTTACACCGGCATCGTCGTCGCCGCCCTCGCCCTGTACAACCCGCTCGCCGTGGTGCTGGTGTCGTTGCTGATCGGGGGCCTCACCAACGCCGGCTTTGCCTTGGAGGGGCCGTCCTTCCCGACCGGCCTGGTCGGCACGATGGAAGGGATCATCCTGTTCACGGTGCTCGGCGGCGAGATACTGGCCCGCTACCGGCTCAGCTGGCGCCGCCGTCCGGCCCCGGCCACCGGGACAACGTCGTGAACTCGAACATCGTGCTGGCCGTGGTCGTATCGGCGATCGCGTTCGGGACGCCCCTGGTCCTGGCGGGCCTGGGCGAGCTGCTGGCCGAGCGCTCCGGTGTCTTGAACCTCGGCGTCGAGGGCATGATGCTCATGGGGGCGGTGTGCGCCTTCTCCGTCTCGCAAAAGCTGCACTGGTCGAACGCGCTGGTGCTTGTCGTGGCCGTTCTCGCCGCCATGGTGGCCGGTGCCGCCATGGCTCTCATCCACGCCTTTTTGACCATCACGATCCGGGTGAACCAGATCGTCTCGGGCCTCGCCATCACCATCTTTGCCGGGATCCTGGGCCTGTCTTCGTACCTCGGCCAGGTCTGGGGCATAGGCGGCGTGGCCGGGCGGCACCAGTTCAACCAGATCGACGTGCTCGGCCTGAAGAACCTGGCGATCGTGGGCCCGCTCATTTTCAACCAGGACGCCTTCGTCTACGCGTCGTGGGTGCTGGTTATCGCCGTCCTGTACTACCTGTACCGGACCCGCCCCGGGCTGTACCTGCGGGCCGTGGGCGAGAACCCGGCCGCGGCCGACGCCATGGGGATCAACGTGACCGCCTATCGCTACACCCACACGCTCATCGGTGGCGCGCTGGCCGGCCTCGGAGGTGCCTACGTCACGCTCGCGCTCGCCCCCATCTGGACCGATGGCCTCACGGCTGGGGTGGGATGGATAGCCATCGCCCTGGTGATCTTCGCCTTCTGGCGCCCTGACCTGCTCGTGCTCGGCGCCTATTTGTTCGGGATCTTCTCCGCCCTGGGGCCGACGCTACAGACCCACCACATCACGGTGCTCCCCTCCGAGTTCTACTCCGCCCTGCCCTTCTTGATGACGGTCATCGCGCTGGCGGCGGCGTCGACGAGCTGGGCCAACCGCCGCATCGGGACCCCGGCTTCGCTCGGTACGCCCTACATGCGCGAAGAGGGATGAGCGACGTTGGC
>PMLI01000581.1 GCA_003158835.1 Acidimicrobiaceae bacterium | reverse complement strand
ATGGCGGCAATAAGTTCTTCTCGGTCAAAAGGCGGGTCGGTGAACTCAGCGACGACTTCCCCACCCCTGAGCACTACTACCCGGTCGCAGATGACCAGGTCGTCGAGGTCATCGGTGGCGACCAGGACCGCGGTCCCCCCATCTCTCGCCAGGGAGGAAAGGGCCTCGAGCAACACGGCCTTGGAAGCGACGTCGACTCCCCTGGTGGGGGTCATGGCTACGACGAGCTTGGGGGCCGTGGCCACGGCGCGCGCTACTGTCACTTTCTGCTGGTTGCCGCCGGAGAGCTCGCCGACAGGCTGGGACAGTCCGGCCGAAACGATCGACAGCCGCTTGACGAGGGGCCGGGCGGCGGCGGACCTCCTGCCGGGTATGACGATGCCGAGGCGGTCCGCCAATTTGTCCACGATTGTCATTGTGACGTTCTCGCCCACGCCCAACAACCGCACGAACCCCTCGGCCCGGCGGTCCTCGGGCACGTAGCCGACGCCCGCCTTGAGCGCCTTGTCCGGCCTCATCGGCACCAGGGGAGCTCCTTCAACCTCGATCTTGCCCGAACCCCAAGTCTCGCTGCCTGCAATCGCCCGGGCCAGCGTGGCCACGCCCGCCCCCAGGAGACCGGCGACGCCGACCCGCTCCCCGTGGCGTACCTCGAGCGACACGTCGCGCACCGCTCCCCGGGGAGAGACGACCGAGAGGTGCTCGACCACCAAGCAGGGCCGGGCCGCATCGGAGCCGGCCTTTTGGCCTTTGTCACTGGCGCCCGGGCGCTCGAGGCCCGCGATGGCGGCCGCATCGGGGCCGACCATGGCGGCCACCAGGTCATCCTTGGAGAGCCCCGCCGTCGGCCGCGCCATCACGAGCTCGCCATCACGCAGGACGGCTACGTCGTCGCAAACGTCGAAGACTTCCTCCAAATGGTGGGATATGTAAAGCACCGCCACGCCGTTGGCCACGACCGCCCGGATGCGGTCGAAAAGCCTGCGGATCTCAGCCCGCTCGAGCGCGGAGGTCGGCTCGTCCAGCAGCAGGCAGCGCCGGCCCGCGGCCAGCGCTCGGGCGATCTCGACCAGCTGGCGCTGCTCGACGCTAAGGGTCGCGCAGGGAGCGTTGGCGTCAACATTGTTGAAGCCCCATTCCGCCAGGACACGCTTGGTCTCCGCCCGCATTGTCTTCCAGTCGACGAGGCCCGAACGTCCCGGCTGGGCATTGAGGAAAACGTTCTCCGCCACCGTCAGCGTCGGTACCACCATCGAATGCTGGAAAACGGTCGAGATCTTCTGGCGCCAGGCGTCGACGTCGCCGAGGACCGGGGCCGGTTGGCCGTCGAAGCGCACCTGACCTTTGTCTTGGCCGTAAATGCCCGACAGGATGGAGACGAGGGTCGACTTGCCTGCCCCGTTACGGCCCACCAACCCGAGGCAGCGCCCCGAACGCACGGCCACACTTACACCCCGCAGAGCCAGAGTGCTGCCAAATTGTTTGTAAATGCCGATGGCTTCGGCGGCAGGCACGTCGCCGCCGGCCATCGACGGTGCTTCAGTACTTTCTGCCACGACAATTGTCCTCCGCTGATCAATGGCCATGTTGGTGGTGCTCGCACGGCCCTGGTGGGCCTCCGTCAAGGAGGCCCACCAACCCCTGGCTGTTACGTAATTTGTGGATTTCCTGCGAGTGGTACGTTATGCGGAGATCATGCCGGGTGAACAAACCCCGCCATGGGCTTTGCCGTAGACGTTGCCCCACAGGGCGGCGTTGGAGACCGGCGTGCTGGTGAAAGCGGCCGGTTGCCCGTCCACGGGCGTAAGGGAGAAGTTAATCTTGGTCTTGGTGACGAAGGGGGCGACGATCGGGTCGCCCATGTTGGTGTCACCCCTGTAGGTGATGGGCGCCAGGGTGGCCCCGACCCCCGCCTGCCCAGCCTTGACCACAACGCCGGTAGCGGCATCTTTTGCGTACGTGAGCGCGCCTTGCGCGTACAGGTTGGCCGGCTGCGAGGACGATGCGTTGACCCTACCCTGGCCGATCCAGCACATCTCGAAGGCGACGCCATCATCGCTGATAACGTCCACGTGCTTGGCTGAGCCGGCCGGGCCGAAGCCCTTGGACTTCAAGAAGGGGATAATCCCGAGGTCGGGGCCGCTGTACTGGTCGTAGATCGCCTTGACCTGCGTGCCGTAAGCGTTGACCGCGTCCTCGGCCGCCTTGACGGCAGCAGATGCGACCCAGACCGTCGGTATCTTCTTGATCGTGACGCCCGGGTCGTTCTTGGCCATGCAGTCGTTGAAGGCGTTAGTGCGGTCGGCGCCGTTGGACGAAGTGAGGTCGCCCTCGTTGTCCACGACAACCCCCGACGTGATCCCCTGCTCCTTGAGGTACGCGCAGGCCGCATAGCCGTAGAACAGGTTGGAGGCCCGCACGACCATGTAGACATGGCCGACACCGACGATCCAGTCAACAGAGACCACACCGACGTGGTGCGCGGCGGCGTAAGTGAGAGCCGGGCCCATGCTGACGGCCGTTTCCGGGTTCACGATGATGGCCTGGGCGCCCTCGTTGACGAGGTCCTCCATCTGGCGGTTCTGCAGAGAGGCGTTGGTGCCAGCCAGCAATGGGCCGAGGAGCGTAATGCCCATCTGCTTGGCGTACTGCTGCTCGTACTGGATATAGGCGGCCCAGAACGCGGTGTTGTTATAAGTCAGGGCGACGCCGACCTTGATCGGTGTCGCTGCGCTGGCGGAACTAGCTGCCCCGAGGCTGCTCATGGACAACACCGGTGCGACCAGCGCAGCCGCTGTTACCAGGCTCATGGCTTTCTTAAGCCAAGGTTTCATTAATCCTCCCATTTCTGTTTTATAGCGGTTTTCTTCACCTCGGGCTTTGACGCCCAAGTCGCTAAAAAATTGATTAGTTACGAGGTGCCTTCATCGCTAGGCCAAGCTTCTCGTCTTGCGATCACCTCCCTCAAGTCAGGCGTCTAACCGCTCTAGGTCTGTGCCCAAGAAACGGCATACCGCCCCCAGCTCAGCGGTTATGTCGCCGGGGACGGCGTAGACGTCGTTGGCCCGGGACGCGGCCGACGTGGACGAAGTCACGACCACCGCTGAAGATAAGAACGCCTACTGGCGACCCTAGCCCCCTCCTCAGAAAACGATTTATCGAAGGTGTTGGAAGAACCCCCTAAGACTCCACCGATGAAAACCCCCCTGAGGTAGGTACTTTAGTCCCTAGACCTAGGGCCCTCAGTCGATCCTTACCCCTCAGATCCAGACAACGGCAGAGCTTTTGGGTCACTGTTGAGTAATCGTTTACTACACTAGCAGTCCGATGCGAGGTCCTCAACAGCACAGCGCGCACCCCGTTGCGCCCCCGCTGAGGGGTCAGGGAACCATGTCAAGCGTCGAACTACCATGACCACTATCGTCGACGTGGCCCGCGCCGCGGGAGTCTCCACCGCCACGGTGTCCCGGGTGCTCAACAACCACCCCCAGGTCGACCCGCGCCTGACCGCCACGGTGCTGCAGGTCATCAAGGAGCTGGGGTACCGCCCGAGCCGCGTCGCACGCACCCTGCGGACCCGCCGCAACCGGGTCTGGGCGCTGATCATCTCGGATGTCCGCACCGGGCCGTTCTTCGCCGACGTCGTGCGAGGAGTCGAGGACGTCGCCTACGGGGCCGGGTACTCGCTTTTCCTCTGCAACACCGATGAGGACTCGGCCAAAGAAGCCTCCTACATAGAACTTGCCGTGGCCGAGAACGTCGGGGGCGTGATCCTGACGCCGTCAGGCCCGCACACCGACCTGAGCCCTCTGGTCAACTTCGGTGTCCCGGTGGTGCTCGCCGACCGGACCCTACCGACCCAGGTGGCCGACAGCGTCCTGGTCGACAACGTTTCCGGTGCTTACCAGGCCGTGGCCCACCTGCTGGCAGGAGGCTACAAGCGGATCGCCTGCATCACCGGGATGCTCGGCACTACGACCGGATCCCGGCGCTACGTCGGCTATGGCAGGGCCATCGAGGAAGCCGGCCTGACCGTCGACGCCTCCCTGGTGCGGGTGGCCGACTTTCGCGAGCTGGGCGGCCAGCGGGCCATGCAAGAACTATTGGACCAGCGCGAACGGCCCGACGCCGTGTTCGTGACCAACCATCTCATGACCATCGGCGCCCTCCAGGCCATCGTGGACGCGAAGTTGACCATCCCCACCGACATCGCCATCGTCAGCTTCGACGACATGTCCTGGTCGACCTTGCTGCGCCCGACGCTCACGGCCGTGGCTCAGCCCGCTTACGACCTGGGAGTGGAGAGCGCGCGCCTGCTCCTCAGCCGGCTCGGAGGCTATTCGGGCGCGGCCCGGATGGTTACTCTGTCACCGTCATTGCAGGTGAGAGGCAGTTCGGTGCCGAAGCGTCGCCTGGCCGCCAGGCGCGGCTGAGAACGACTCGCGCAAGCCGGCCTGTTCGACGCACAACCAAGGAGGTAGCAACCAATGCTCAAGAACATCGACCCTCTACTGACCCCCGAGTTGCTCCAGGTGCTGGCAGCCATGGGCCATGGCGACGAGCTGGCTGTGGTCGACGCCAACTTCCCCGCCGACAGCGTCGCCCGCCGCACGGGCCACGGTCGTGTTGTACCCCTAAGCGGCGCCTCGATGCCGGAGGCGGTGCGCGCCATCCTCTCCCTGCTGCCCCTGGACGAGTTCGTGGACACGCCCGTGCGCAGGATGGCCGTCGACAACGCCCCTGACGATCTGCCCGAAGCCCAACGAGAGGTACAAACCGTTATCGACGAAGCGGCCGGCCACCATTGGCCCACCGGCGGGATGGGGCGTTTCGACTTTTATGAGGCGGCCCGTAACAGCTACGCCGTGGTCCTGACGGGAGAGCGTCGCTACTACGCGAACGTCCTGATCCGCAAGGGTGCGGTACCGCCGGACAACTAGCCCGCGCCGTCCCCGCCCCTCCGTGCCCTGGCGCCCTGGCTGAGCCGCCCGAAGCGCAGGTAGGCCTGGTCCCAGGGGCCGCCCGGGCGGGGCTCGTACAGTACGGGGGAGAAGGACTCGGCCACCACCGCCCTGGCATCCCGTAGCGAGCCCAGCTCGCCCAGAGCCATCGCTTGTACGAGTAGGTTCCCCACCTCGCTGGCCTCGGTCGGGCCCGCCCACACCGGCAGACCGGTGGCGTCGGCCGTCAACTGGCACAGCAGCGCGTTGAGCGAGCCGCCGCCGACGATCCGCACGGTGNNCCAGGCTCTCGAGCACGCAGCGCACCATGGCGGCGGGGCTGTCGGGGACGTCCTGTCCGGTCTCACGGCACCAGTTGGCGATGCGTTGGGGCATGTCACCGGGGGCCAGGAACACCGGGTCATTGGGGTCCACCAGAGGGCCCAGGGGTGGCGCCGACTCGGCCAGGGCCACCAATTCGGTGAACTCCCATCCCTGTCCGTGAAGCTCCCACGTGCGCCGGCATTCGTGGAGGAGCCACAGCCCGATGCCGTTGCTCAGCAACTGGAACAAGCCACCGGCGCCGCCCTCGTTGGTGAGGTTGGCGGCAAAGGCATGCTCGTCTATGACCG
>PMLI01000058.1 GCA_003158835.1 Acidimicrobiaceae bacterium | reverse complement strand
GGCCGTACCAGGAGCGGTCGAAGACGGCCATGCCGCCCCAGCCCGGGAAGTTGGGGTAGAAGCGCCACAGGAAATGGTGCCGTTTCTCCCGCTCGGTTGGGGCCGCGTACGACTGGACCCGAAAATGGCGGGGGTCGAGGCCGGCGACGAGGCGTTTGATGGCGCCGCCCTTCCCGGAAGCGTCCCAGCCTTCGAAGACGATGGCGAGCGGTGGGCCCAGACGCCCGTCGCCGACCAGACCGCCGGCCAGGAGGCGAAGGTGCAGGAGGCGGCGCTGGAGGGCGGCGACCCTCGCCTCGCTCTGAGAACTTGACAACTTGAGGGAGAGGTCGACCTGGCCGAGCTTGTCCATAACCGCCATTGAACTCCTTACCGGCCCGGCCCGCACTATTCGGGCCGGGCCTGGGGGTCAGAGGATGTGCTCGGGACTGGCCGGTGGCCCGTTGGCGAGCCACCCGGCCACCAGCCGGGCCAGGTCGACTGGATAAACGACCTCGTCCGTAGCGGCCAGGCCCGCCAACGGCCACCAACGCCATGAGGTGATGAACCGGTCTTCGGCTTCTGTCAGGGCCGTAGCCCGCACCGAAAATCGGTCCGTGCGAACGACGTAGAACGCTTCGCGCTGGCGGTAGGACCGACCGTCGAAGTCGAAGTCGGCCCGGCGCGTCCACACCACCGGCCCCAGGTCGCCCAGCGCGGCACCGGTCTCTTCGAGCAGTTCACGCCGGGCGGCATCCTCGGTGCTCTCGCCCTCGTCGGCACCTCCTCCCGGTACGAACCAAAAGGGCAGCGCGGCTGGGTCGGAGGGATCGCGACCGGCCAGCAAGAGAACGGTGGAGGCAGCGTCGACCAACACCACCCGCGCCGCCCGGCGCTCACTCACCATAGGCGGCCACGTTAGAGTTGCCGCCGCAGATCGAGGTGGGTCGGTCCCAGCACTAAGGGGCCATAGACGCTACCATCTACCACTGTGGGCTTTCCCAGCAGCACGCAGAGTGGGCAGAAGGCGGCGGATAGCGGGCACCTTTACCACCTCAGAGCGCGCCTTTGGTCCGGGTGACGGTCGTGGACGGCCCAGGCCAGGACGGCCCAGGCCAGGACGGCCCAGGGCAAGACGGCTGGGCCCAGCCGAGCGCGCCGCGGCCGGTCCGGGCCGGACCGGATCCGGTCTGGCAGTTCCGGGCCTGGGCCCTGTCGCTGACGGACCTGTCGGCGGCGAGCCGGCGAGCGTACGAGAACGGTGTCCTATCCTTCCTCACCTGGGCCGAGCGGGGCGGGGCGGGGGGCCCCGAACAGGTGACGCGCCTGGTCTTGCGCCGCTATCTGGCGTACATGGCGACGAGGCGCTACGCCCGCCAGAGCGTGGCGCAGCGGGCCTCGGCCCTGCGCCGTTACTTCCGCTGGTTGAGGCGCAACGGCATTTTGGCTTCGGACCCGACGACCGGCCTTTCGGCCCGCACCGGAGAGGGCCGGCTTCCCCGCGTCCTGTCCCGGGGGGAGCTGGAAGTCATCCTGGACCGGCCCCCGGTCAGGGCGACCGAGGTGGCCGAGCAGATCCGCCTCCGGGACGACGCCGTGCTCGAGCTCCTGTACGGGAGTGGTCTGCGGGTGAGCGAGCTGTGCGGGATGGCTCTGGACGGCGTCGACCTCAGAGCCCGGTGGGCCACGGTGTGGGGCAAGGGGTCCAAGCAGCGCCGGGTGCCCGTTTCCGAGAGCTCGGCCCGGGCCGTGGAGCGCTGGATCCGGTGCGGCCGGGCCCTCATGGCCGGCCCGGCTTCTCCGAAAGACGCCCTTTTCCTAAATTCCAGGGGTGCGCGCCTGGGCCCCCGGGACGTCCGCCGCATACTGGACAAGCGTGCGCCGTCGCCCACGCACCCTCACGCATTGAGGCACAGCTTTGCCACTCACATGCTGGACGGGGGCGCAGACCTTAGAGTTGTCCAAGAGCTGCTGGGTCACGCCAGTGTGAAGACCACCCAGGTCTACACGCACGTGAGCAAAGAGCGCCTGTTATCCGTGTACGAGACATCACACCCGAGGGCCTGATGGAGCCAGACGATCAGGGACCGCTTTCCGCCGACAAGCTCTGGGCCGAGTACAAGTCGACCGGTTCTCGTGCGCTGCGCGACCAGCTGATCGTGCGCTACTCGCCACTCGTCAAGTACGTCGCCGGCCGGGTGTCGGTGGGCCTCCCGCACACCATCGAGCAGTGCGACCTGGTCAGCTACGGCATCTTCGGGTTGATCGACGCCATTGAGAAGTTCGACAACGAGCGGTCCATCAAGTTCGAAACGTATGCCATCACCCGGATAAAGGGCGCCATCATCGACGAGTTGCGGAGCATCGACTGGGTGCCCCGCTCGGTACGGGCCAAGGCGAGGGCGATCGAGAAGGCCTACGCCAAACTCGAGGCCCAGCTCCTGCGTACACCTTCGGACGCCGAGGTAGCCCAAGAGCTGGGTCTGTCCGAGGACGACCTGCAGGCTCAGTTCTCTCAGATCTCCTTTGTGGGCATCGTGGCGCTCGACGAAGTACTGTCCGGGGGCGACAGGGGAGACTCGACGACCCTCGGCGACACCCTGGCCGACCGTCACGAGGGGCCGATGGCCGCCTTCGAGGTCGAGGAGATGAAACAGATCCTGGCCGGCGCCATCAACCGCCTGGCCGACCGGGAGAAGATCGTGCTCTCGTTGTACTACTACGAGGGCCTGACGCTGGCCGAGATCGGCCAAGTGTTGGGAGTGACCGAGAGCCGGGTGTGCCAGATCCACACCAAGGCCGTCCTGCAGCTGCGGGCGCGGATGCTGGTGCCCGACAAGGAGACGGCATAGCCCGGCGCCGGGCGGGCGCCGGCCGGTGCTGCGGTGAGGCCAGGGTGTAGGCTGGACGCTGGTCCCGGTTAGTGGGGGCCGTCAATCCTTAGCAAAGCGACCTAGACATATGCCCGGGCGCCTCCACGGTCGCCGCCGGTCCGTTGACTTGACGAGCCAAGCGGCGCGAGCGCCCGACGGGTAACAACCGATGGAGAGGAGCGGCATGGCCGTCGTAACGATGCGGCAACTGTTGGAGGCGGGAGTCCACTTCGGGCACCAGACAAGGCGCTGGAACCCGAAGATGAAGCGCTTTATTTTCGGAGAGCGCAACGGGATTTACATCATC
>PMLI01000365.1 GCA_003158835.1 Acidimicrobiaceae bacterium | reverse complement strand
TCTCCCCGGCCACCGTGCGGCGGGCGAGCCGAAAGGCAGGGGAAGGGCGCGGTCGGGCCTGCCCGAGCACCCACCAGCCGGACGAGCATCCCCCACGCCAGGGCGTCCCGGGGGCATGCTGGGCGGCGTGCAACGATCAGGGACCGCGGAGCTGCCGCTCCACTCGGGCCGGGCGCCGCGCTGGCTGTTCGAGCGGATGGTCCGCCTCTCCCGGCTCGTCCTCGCCCACCTCGTGGCCGAGCAGGGCGTCGACGAGGTCCTCCGGCGCTTCTCCGACCCCTTCTGGTTCCAGGCCTTCGGCTGTGTCCTCGGCTTCGACTGGCACTCGAGCGGCCTCACCACGACGACCTGCGGCGCCGTCAAGGAGGCGCTGCACGGGATGGGGCCGGAGCTCGGCCTCTACGTGGCCGGGGGGAAAGGCCGCGTTTCCCGGCGCACCCCAGAGGAGATCACCAGGGCCTGTGAAGGCCTGGGCCTCGAGCCCGCCGGCCTTGTCCATGCCAGCCGCACCGCGGCGAAGGTTGACAACGCGGCCGTCCAAAGCGGGCACCAGCTCTACCACCACGTCTTCGTCTTCACGGCGAGGGGTGATTGGTGCGTCGTCCAGCAGGGCATGAACGCGGCGACGCGCACCGCACGGCGCTACCACTGGCTCGGCGAGCACGTTGCCGACTTCGTCGACGAGCCCCACGAGGCGGTCTGCGACAACCGGCGGGGCGTCTTGCTCAACTACGTGGCCAAGGAGAGCGCCGAAGCTCGCGAGGTGGCCGCCGCCCTCGCCCGAGGCGGCCCGGCACCGGTGCTCGAAGTCCTCGAGCGGGCTCCCGAGCTCGTCATGGCGCGCCGTCATGAAATCACCGCCTTCGACATCGACCGCCGCTACCTCGAGAAGACCCTGCTCCGCACGTACGAGCAGGCACCAAAGCACTTTGAGGCGCTCCTCGGCACCGAGGGGGTCGGCCCGAAGACCCTGCGAGCCCTCTCTCTCGTCGGCGAGCTCATCTACGGCACCCCGACGAGCACCCGGGACCCGGCCCGCTTCGCCTTCGCCCACGGGGGCAAGGACGGGACGCCCTACCCGGTCGACCGTCCGACCTACGAGAAAACGATCGCGGTGCTCCACGACGCCCTGGCCCGGCCGGCGCCCGAGCGCGCCGAGCGCGTCGACGCCCTGAAGCGGCTCGCCCGCTTCGCCACCTCCGTCGATGGCGCCCTCCGTGCCACTCAGGCGTCCATGGTCGCGCCCGGTCCCTGCGCCACGAGCACCAGCTGACGGGGCCCTTCGTCGGCTGTGCCCAGGGGGCGTGGACGTGGCGGCACCCCGTAACCGCCACTACGACCACCGCGCATCTAGCCCACGGCTAGCTCCGATCGGTCTCCCTCACCACGCCGACGCGCCCCGAAGTGCCGTTATGGCTGATCGGATGGGTGCAAAGGCCGCAGATCCGGGACGCGTGTTATGGACCGGCGCCGGTCAGCGGCGCTCTGCCGAGCCGGCTCAGGGCATCCTGGCCAAGGAGACCTCGGCCCGGGAAGCGTGGATGATGCGCGTCAGCCGTTGGTGCCAGGCCACGTCACGCCACATCCCATGGAACTGCGGGCCGCAGAAATTGCTGGTGCACAGGGCTGCCCAGCGCCCGGTGGCTGCCGCGGCACCCACTCCGACCTCGCACAGCTCCTTCACTCAGCCCCAGTCGGCCATGGGGAAGTCTTTGTAATTGACCACCGCCCACGCCTCAGTGGTGACCAACGGCTTGCCCGACGCCCGCGACCACTGCGCGGCGTCGTCGATCGCTCGGAGCAGGGCCTCCTGCCAGTGGCTGGGCGCGGAACGGTACTCCTGCTCGCCGTTGGCTATTAGGTTGGCATACTGGGTGGGGTCGAAGTAACTCGCGGCTATGTCGTAGCCCACTCTTTGGTCGAAATCGCTGACCTCGTCCAGCGACATCCAGATGTGCAGCTCAAGCAAGTCCAAGGCCCCGACGTCCTGCTGCTGCCACTGGCCGAGCTCGTTACAGAACGAGAACGTGTAACCGAGCCCGGGGTACTCCCGCCGGGGCACAGCTAGGGCGGCGGCCATCCACTGAGCCAACCACGGCTCGGACCGGGAAAACAACGGCTCGTCCCGGCCCACGTACATGAAGTCCGCCCAGCCCCGCAATGGGAACTCGTTGGTGAAATCGACATAGAGGACGCAGTCGAGCAGCTGAGCTTCAGGCGGGAGTTGGTCTGGTCCTGGCGGAACCAACTGGAAAGGCCCACCATCAAGTTGCGCTCCTTGCACTTGGACACGAACGTTTCCAACGCCGGGCTGACTTGCACTTCGACCCGACCGGGGGCGCCCCAGGCGTGCTGGTCCCAACACGGGAGCAAGGTATAAGTGCTCTCCGGCCCGGCCGCCCAGAGATGGGGGTAGGCGTCGATGCGCACGGCGTCGTAGCCTCTCTCGGCCAGTTCGTCAAGGGCGAGGTCCCAGTCTTCGTAACCGGCGCCCTGCCAGCGTCGCTCCAGCCAGGAGAAATCCCACATCGTTATGGCCATGGGATGGTTAATGAGGCTGGTCATTGGTAGTCACGGGCGCGGTGCCCGCATTGCGAGCCCGGTTCCCCATCCCCCCCCTTATCCGGCTTGCCGACGCCCTTCACCGGCGGCGTGCACAGCCCTGCCGAATTCGATGGTCCCGGTCAGGCGTTCGGTGCCGGGGCGGTTGGGCTTACGACGCGGCAGACTTCGCTTGATGCTGCCGACCGCACGGTTGCTCCCTCCAACGAGGCTTTCGACGCTGAGCTCCGACGCCGGGCGTTTCCCCCCGACGCCGCCAGCCTGCTACCGGGCTCCCTGGTGACTACCCGGACGGGACTTACACCCGCCGGCGGTTACGAGCTTGCAGGCTCACACGATCAGGTCATCAGGTAGACCCCACCTCCTCCGGTCCGATCGTGCGCGCCCTCTGGACACGCAGCAGGCGCCCCAGCCGGGACGGCTGTCACCGGGCCTCCCACCAGGGCCGCCACGCTGGCCGAAGCCGTCTAACGCGACCGTCGCCGGCTTCCCGGGGGCATGTAGGACCGGGACATAACGACCTCCCTCGAAGAGCGCCCTCCATGGCTGACAGCGATTGGAGACGTGAGCCCGAACTTGCCCCCGCTGCGCCACCCGTGACCGCTACGGCCCGGTCCGCTGGGGCCTGTCAGCTCATGCGTAGCACAATGCCGACCTCGCCTACAGCGACACAGTCGGTTTGGCTCACGCAGCTGACGCTGGTCAACTGCTTGGTGCTGCTCCCTCCTGCCGCCACCTGGCTGGTCCAGGTCGTGCCACCGTCCGCAGTCGTCAAGACAGTGCCCTGGTCCCCCACCGCCACACAAAAACGTGTGCTGGGGCAGCTGATCCCGCGCAGAGCCCCGTCGGCGCAACCACCCTGTGAAGCGCACTGCAGTATTTCGGCATTTGCAGGGCCCTCCTCGCTCAAGAGGTCGTCGAAGCCGGAAGAGTAGCTCGACCAGCTGGTGCCA
Source organism: Acidimicrobiaceae bacterium (assembly GCA_003158835.1). Classification (GTDB taxonomy): domain Bacteria; phylum Actinomycetota; class Acidimicrobiia; order Acidimicrobiales; family Palsa-688; genus Fen-671. The sequence continues at coordinate 4,477 of PMLI01000365.1, read as the reverse complement.
CCGTCAGTGCTCCTCAGGACCAAGCCGTCCGTGAGACCGCCGACTGCTACGCACAGCCCTGCGCTGGGGCAGCTAACGCCGTTGAGCCAAGCGCCTGAGCTGAGCAACCGGCCTTGCCAAGTGGCGCCGCCGTCCGTGCTGGTCACTATCGCCCCCTTCTCGCCCACCGCCAGGCAAAAACCGTTGCGTGCACAGCTGACTGCGTGAAGGCGCCGGCTGCCCACAGTCTGGACCGTCCAGTTGGCACCACCGTCCGTGCTGTTCATGACAATGCCCCGGGCATTGAAATCAACCTCTTGGTAACCCACGGCCACGCAGGAGGTCGCCGTCGCGCAGCTGGCACCGTTGAGCTCTATGAAACCGTCCGCATCGGGGGTCGTCCACAACGTCCCTCCGTTGGCCGTGCTCAGGACGGCCCCCAAGGTGTACACGCTCCCGTCCAGCGCGTAGCTCTGGTAGCCGACGCCCATGCAGATAGCGGAGGAGCAAGTTGCGGCCCGGAGGTACAGTTCCTTGGCCGGGTGAGCTATCTGAGCGTGCCAGGTCGTCCCGCCGTCAGTTGAGCCATCGACAACCGTGTCATGGATCCCGGCGTGAACCAACGAGTTGTGGAGCTCGTCACCCACAGCCAGGCAGTCGCCGTCCGGCGCGCACCCAGCACCATAAAGGTCGTCCTTGGTACCCGAGGCGACGCCGGCCCAGCTCGCGCTGCCAGCACCGATGCCGACAACGGTAGGCCGCGTCGGCGGCTTGCCGTCACGCCAATAGCAGTTCGGCTTGGCGCCCGGGGCGCGGTGCAGCAGGCAGAGCTTCAGACCCCTCTGGTACTCGTCCAGCTTCCAGTAGTAGGACTGGGGCTTCAGCGAATGTGGTTTCACATAATTGTGGCTCGGGCTGGCGTTGCAGGTGTCCTTGGCGGTCTGGGTGCTCCAGTCGGGTGTGAGCAGGAGGAGATTGCTCTTGACGGAAGCCGACCCTTTGGCGTCCCAGAATAGGCTGATCGTGCAGCCGTACAGGGAGGACTGGGTAAGGTTGCTGTGGCGGAACTGGCCGCTGGCGGAAAATGTGTACTTGTCTATCGTGCCGCCGGCCGGCGCGTAGGTGCCAGTGAAGGTGTCTACGAAGTCCGTCGAAGACACATAGCCGTTTGAGGTCCAACTACCTTCCAGCTGCGCTGGGAACGCGCTGTTCGGCGTCCCCGTGCCGGCATTGCTCAGCCTTGCCGACGCGTGGACATCGGCCACGACCTGAGCGAGCTCTTTGTCCACCTTGGCATTCCCGGTCAAGGCGCGCACCGCTACCACGTCGTACACGTAGCCTCGGCCGAAAGTCTCCAAGACGGTAAGCGCGTACTCGTGCCCCTGCGCATCGTGCAGGGGCACCTTCCCGAGGCTCCAGGGAACCCCGTGCACGGTCTCGCTGCTGAAGCTGGGGTGGCCGTCCTGCCTCACACCAGGCATGCTGGACGTGATCTCCGCCATGTTGGACCTGGCAGTGCTGGCGCTCCAGCTGCCGGCGCTGGTGAGGACCACCACCATGGTGATGCCGAGCGAAGTCGTGATCGTCGTCCTCGCCGTGCAGGCCTTGACAACTGACCAGTCACTAAGGATGGTCAAGCTGTAGTGGTACTCCGGGCAAGTCAGTGCCCGTGTCGCGGGGGCGGGGGACGCGGCTTGCGCGGGCCGGGTAACCGCCGGGGCTGTCACGGGGAGGAAGCCGACCAGGAGACAGGCAAGAACTGCGACACGTCGGATGGCTCTGGACCTCCTAAGTAGTGACCGCCTCAAGCATAGAGGTCCCCTGAAGCCGTCTTCGACCCGCTCCGTGCCTCACAGGTCGACATGGGAAGTCGAGCGGTCACCCAATAGGCCGAGCGGTTATGAAACCCGGCACGCATCGACCGGTCCGACGACCAGAAGCTGGGGAGGACTGGTTAGCATGCCTACCGGGCGGTGGCTCATTTGCCAAAACTGGTCCTTACGGTATCCCTAATCATCCCTATTGGCAGGCCACCGGCCAGAGCATTGGGCCACTGCCCGACGGCTCGGGCTTGGCATGTCGGCACCGCGCGTCTCGACCTGGCCGCCGCACGGCGGGTCACTCCGAGAAAGGAACCGTTCCCGCGACGGAGAAGTTGACCGTCGCAGTGCGGGACATGGTGACGTCTGAGGATCCGGCGCCGCCACTGGCCGACGTCCTTAGGCCGCCGTCGGCCACCGTGCCATCGCCGTTGATGACGATGAAGCCCCCGGTCTTCGCCGACACCTCCAGCCCTGGCCCGCTTACGCCGGCCTTTCCACCGGCGAAGATGGTCGTTCGACCCGAGTGCGGGTTGACGCTGACGGTCACGAAGGCGCCGAGCCAGCCCGGGGTTGATAGCTCGAAGTCGATCTTCTCACAGGCGACGCCGATCTTGACCCAGGACGCGACCGTGAAGTTCGCCTTCATCCCCTTGAGCGCCGGCGGGCAGGAGAACGGCTTTTGCTCATCGGGCAGGCTGTCCGGCGAGGGTGATGATCCAATGCCCCCACAATGCTCCGCAGCCGGGTCATTCTGGGCCCACCCCCCTGCGGCGCCGATGACGAACTCCTGATCGCCCTCCGCGATCAGCTGGGCCCCGAGCAGAAATGCCTGGTAGTGAGCGGTATCCGACAGGTTCGCGGCCAGACCGGTGGCGTAGTGCCAAAAGGCGCTCTCCCAGTTCAGCTCGTCCTGGTAGAGCGCCTTGATGCGCGCCACCCAGTTGCCGTAAATGGCCGACAGTTGGGCGGAGCACACGTGCGTGTAGCAACTTCCGGGGTAGTCACCGCCGCACTTGTCGTCGGCGATAGTGACCGCATTCCCCGGGTCGAGGCTGTTCTGAGACCCCTCGGCATTGCTCAGCGCTCGGTACGCGGAGTAATACGTGTCGTACAGCTGGCTCAGCGATGGCTGGAACTCTGCGTCCATGAGCGCCGAATCGATCGCGCTGGCGCGCTTGATACTCTCGGGGTTGCTGTACTTCTCCTGGAGTATGAGCGCGTCCTCCCGGCTAACGAGAACGTTCGCATGGTTCTCGATCTCGGTCCCCAGCGCCCTGTAATAGCCGGATCCGAGCGGAGGGTCGGCCATCGCAACACCCTCCTGCGGGCTGGCGGGGAACTGGACCGATAAAGGCGTCCAGTCCACTCCCTGGGAGAGGTCGTAGACGTCTGAGACGATCATCTGGAGATGACCCTGATCGTCAGTCATCCAGTCGCGGGGGCCCTCGTCGCGGACGAACGGAGGGTCGGCGATCACGGGTGGCTCGCCCCGGCTAGTGCCCGGTAGCAGCAACCAGTTGCACTGCTGCGCGGCGTCGAGGTTGATGCTGGCTTCCGCAAGGTCCGGCGCTTGCCGCTGCGCCGCCTGCAGGTAGCCGAGCGCCTGGGCGGGGTGGCCGAGCAAAAGCAGCGCGTAACCCCGGTTGTTGGCGGCGACGGCTCGAATATCGATCCCCATGGGCGCCGGCGAGATGGCTTTCAGGCTCGCCGCACCGCTCAGCAGCGCGAGCGCCTCTTGTGGCATCGCCTGCGCGCTCACAAGTCCTGCGAGGCTGATGAGCGGATCCGCGTCCTTGGGATCCAGTTGCTGCACGCGCAATGCGGCGTCGACAGCGGCCCATGGCTTTCCGGCCGCGACCGCCGCGAAGACGACCTGTGCGGCGTACCCGGCGCTGCCGGCGGCGGCGCTGTGCAGGAAGCCGTTGCGCGCAGCAGCCGTCGATTCGCGCGCTAGGTTCGCCCTGATATCGGCGAGTGCCGTGCTCACGTTCATCCCCTTGACGGCGACTGGCTTGCGTGCGCAGTCGGCCCGGAACTGGCCGGCCAGGTGTGACAGATCTGAGTTCGTCACCTGGGTGCCATCCGAGAATGAACGCAGCACGGGCTGGGCGCCTGCAGCGGGAGCGATCGCGAGCGACACCGCCGCAACAAGCAAGGCCGCGCTCACACACAGTCGCTGAGGTGGTTTCAGACCAGAACGTGGGGTTCGCATCTCGCACCCTTTCAGTTCGTGAGGAGGACGTCCCGCTTGTTATTGAACCTCGGTGGCAGCCCCATGTTGTTCCAGCTGCTTGCTGATCGTAGTCCTTGGGCCCGACGGGAAGCCCCGGCGTGGACGCGAAGTGCAGCCACGAGCACGGGCATCTGGTTGCAACCNNGCGTTTCTTCATCTCCCCGTCTTGCCAGTTTTCACGTTGCGCATGGTGGTTCGAGCCACCGAGATCATCGACTCGGTGCAGTTGGTGGTGGTGAGCGCTTTGGCCAGCGAGCCTGTTACCCGAGGCGGGGGGCGCTGACATGTCCTCCAGGCCCTCCAACAGGCTTCGCCTCGGTTATCGTCGGCTCGGTGGTCGTGGTCGTAGTCGGGTCGGTGGTCGTGGTCCATTCACCCACCGTCGCGTACCCGGTGCCGGATCGCATTGTCGAACTGGCTAGCTAATTCCGTGCGCGAGGCC
>PMLI01000566.1 GCA_003158835.1 Acidimicrobiaceae bacterium | reverse complement strand
GGTGACGATGGGGACCAGGGCGTTCTTGAAGGCGTGGTGGACCACCACGTCACGCTCGCGCAAGCCCCGCGCCCGCGCCGCCTCGATGTAGTCGCCCTTCATGGTTTGGATGACGTTGACCCGCACCAAGCGGACCACCACGCCCGAGATCACCAGGCCCAGGGTGACGGCGGGCAGCACGAGGTGCGCCAGCAGATCGGGGACGTCGCCCCATTGCCCGTCGATCATGGCGTCGAGGATGAGGATGTTGGTATGAGGCTGGAGCTCGGCCTGCACGATCACGTTGGCCTGGCTGGAGGTGGGGAGCCAATTGAGTACGTGGCCGAAGAGGAGCTGGGCCAGCAGGCCCAGGAAGAAAACGGGCACGGCGTATATGAAGATGCCGAAGATGCGGGCTATGGCGTCCACCCAGGTGTCGCGCAAGCGCCCCGCCAGCATGCCGAGGGGGATCCCCACGGCCATGGCCACGAACATGGCGGAGACGGTGAGCTCCAGCGTGGCCGCTCCGTTTTGGGCGATGACCTGCGTCACCGGCCGCTGGTCGGTGAGGGTGGTGCCGAAGTGCCCGGAAAGGACCTGACCCAGGTAGTTGCCGTACTGGACGATGAGGGGCTTGTCGTAGCCGGCGGACCGCTCCCGGCTCGCCAGCTGGGCGTGCGTGAGGTGGCCCCCGAGCGCCGCCAGTATGGGGTTCCCCGGTGCCACCCGCATGAGCAGGAAGACCAGGGACAGCAGGATGAAGACCATGGGGACCACGAGCGCGAGGCGCGTCAGCAGGTAGCGGCGCAGTGATCCCGATGTCGACGCCATCTACCGTCCTCCACCCCGGCCAGAACGGCCGGCGCGCCACACCGGCTGGGCGGGCCGAGGTCCGTCCAACCGGTGGTGCGCGCCGGCCAATATCCCCACGCTCAGGCGCTCAGCGCTTGTCTTGCCACCAGTTGCTCAGCTTTTGCCGACCAACCAGAACCGGAAGGTGTATGACGGGTCGAGGGTGGCCTGCACACCTGTGACACCGGTGCGCACGGCGGCCACCTGACCACCTTGCCACAGGGGGACCAGGGGGGCATCCTTGGCTGTCTGCAGCTGCAGGGCGCTGAAGGCGGCGTCCCGGACCGACGGGACCGTCGAACCCTCCTCGGCCGCGATCCACTTTGTCACCGAGGCGTTGCAGTAGTGGTCGTTGAGGAAGTTGTTGCAACCGTAGAACGGCCCCGTGTAATCGTCGGCGTCGGGGTAGTCCGGGAACCAGCCCATCAGCGCCACGCCGTACTGGTTGGTCGTGACGGCCTGGATGTAGGTCGTCCACTCCGACGACTGCAGCGAGACCTGGAACACGCCGGAGGCGTTGAGTTGGCGCTGAAGTTCGGTGGCGACGTCGGTGTCCTGGTAGTGGTTGGTGTTGTACCACAGCGTGAACTTCACCGGCATAGCCAGGCCGGCGGCGGCCAGGACTTGCTTCGCCTTGGCCAGGTTGGGGCTCGCCCCGTAGACCTTGGCGAAGGAGCTGATGTGCCCGGGCAAGGCGTCGGGGATGACCGAGTACAGGGGCGAGACGATGCCGTGGTAGACGTTGGTGGCGATGTCCTGGCGGTTGACGACATAGGACACGGCCTGGCGAAGGGCGAGCTTTTGAGCGTCGTTGGCGCCCGGCATCACTTTCAGGTTGAAGGCGATGTACCGGATCTCGATCCCCTTGCCCTGCTCCAGGGTGACGCCCTTGGAGTTCTTGAGGGCAGTGAGCTCGGTCGGCGTCAGGTCGCGGTAGGCGACGTCCACCGCACCTTGCTGGGCGTCGGAAACGAGCGTCGTGGCGCTCTCCTCGTAGCGGATGATGAACTTGTTGTTGTGCAGGACGTCACTGCCCCCGTAGTGGGGGTTGGGCGTGAACAGAGCCAATTGGTTGGGCGTATAGGACTGCAACTGGTACGGCCCCGAGCCGATGATCTTGGCGTCGGGCTGCAGCTTGTTGAAGGCGAAGACGCTGGCGTCGACGATGGCACCGGCCCCGGTGGTGAGCACATCCGGCCAAGTGGCGTCGGCGTACTTCAAGGTGAATGTGACCGTGTTGCCCGAGGCCGTCACGCTCTTCATGGGGGAGATGAGGCTCGACGGCCCGTTCGGGTCGTTGATCTTGTTGATCCGTTGGAAGGAGTACACGACGTCCTGGCCCGTGACCGGGTCGCCGTTGGAGAAGAACTGCTTCGGCAGCACCGTGCACACGTACAGGTTGACCCCGGTACCCTTCCACGCGCACCGGGCCGCGTCAGGCACGATCTTGGTGCTGCTCGGGGGATATCTGAGCAGCGTCTGGTAAACGTTATAAATGATCGTCCACGACGGCAGGTCGTAAGAGCCCGCCGGGTCGGCGGACGTGATCCGGTCGGTCGTGCCCATCACCACGGTCACGTTGGGCGGTTTGGAGTTCGTAGCGGCCGTAGCCGAGCTGCCGAGCGCCAATGGAATGAACAGGGCCACTGCCGCAGCGCCGGCCAGAACCCGCGCCGGGACGGCCCCTTGCTTTCTTGCCAACCGAGTCATAATGCGCCTCTTATCCCTCGCGCGAGCACTCCGCTCCCTAGCGCACCGTGGAGCGCTCCGAAGTCCGGCGCGCGATCCCAGTACGGTACCGGAGCCCCGACAGACGGGTCAACTGCACTTGCCTCCATGACCACGCTCCACCCCGTTCCAACGGGAAATAGGTCACCGGCGCCGACCGGCGTCGGCCGCCAACCTGCGCAGTGCGGCGACCAGCAAATCGACCTCGCCGCGGGTGTTGTACATGGCCAGCGACGGCCGCACGGCCGACTCCAACCCGTAGCGGCGCAGGATGGGCTGGGCACAGTGGTGACCGGCCCGTACCGCGATCCCCTCCTTGTCCAGCGCCGAGCCGACCTCTTCCGGCCGGTAACCGTCGAGCACAAAGCTGAGCACGCTGGCCTTTTCCGGCGCCGTGCCGATCAGGCGCAGGCCAGGCACGGTGCAGATCTCGGCCAGGGCGTACCGGAGCAATTCGTGCTCATAACGCTCGACCAGGGGCAGCCCGAGCCGGCTCAGGTAGTCCAGCGCCGTACCCAGCGCGACGGCGTCGGCGATGTTGCCCGTTCCGGCTTCGAACTTGGCCGGAGGGCCCTGGTAGATGGTCCGCTCGAAGGTGACGTCGGAGATCATGTTGCCGCCGCCCTGCCAGGGCGGCATTTCCTCCAGGACATCAGCCTTGGCGTACAGTGCGCCGATGCCCGTGGGCGCGAAGATCTTGTGCCCGGAGAACACGTAGAAATCCGCGTCCATCGCCTGGACGTCGACGGGGATGTGGGCGACGGCCTGTGCCCCGTCTATGAGCACCCTGGCCCCGACCCGGTGGGCGGCCTCGATCACGGCTTTGACGGGGACGATCGTCCCGAGCACATTGGATACCTGGGCCACCGAGACCAGCCGGGTCCGGGGGCCGAGGAGCTTGCCGTAGGCATCGAGGAGGAGCTGGCCGTCGTCATCGACGGGGATCACCTTCAGCTTCGCACCGGTCTCGGCCGCCAGCTGCTGCCACGGCACGATGTTGGCGTGGTGCTCGAGATGCGAGACCACGATCTCGTCGCCGGCGCCGATCCGCTGCCGTCCCCAAGCCTGGGCGACAAGGTTTATGGCCTCGGTGGTGCCGCGGGTGAAGACGATGTTGCCGGCCGACGGCGCGCCCAGGAACCGGGCCACCGTGGCCCGGGCGCCTTCGTACGCGTCTGTGGCCCGCGCTGCCAGGGCGTGCGCGGCCCGGTGGATGTTGGAGTTCTCGTGG
>PMLI01000188.1 GCA_003158835.1 Acidimicrobiaceae bacterium | reverse complement strand
TGGGTGACCGCACGAGCACGCCATAGGGCGGCGAGCACGCAACAGCCGGTTGCCCACGTGGGTACAGCACTGCCGCCCATGCTCGCTGCATGAGAACAGTGATGGGTAGTCGCTCAGTCGTCGATGACGCCGCCCGGGTTGGGTGTGCGACGGGGATGGGTCGTCACCGGGGCAGATCGCAGACGCGGGAGGGAAGGGTCGCGGGCGAAGACATAACCGGGCTTCTTGCGGGCTTAGTGCTGAGAGGGCTGCGAAGGAAGTTCGGATTCGCGACGACATGATTCGTGTTGCGCATGATGCCGGCGCGTCGATCCGTCAGCTCGCCGAGGTCTCTGGTCTCGGACGCAAGACCGTGACGGCCATCGTTTCCACCAACACACAAATCCAGGATTAACTGACGGAGAAGAAGGCCCACGGCCACGCCGCGTTGAGTGCCAGCTGGGCCCATGGAGGGCGAGCAACCCGCCCGACTTACGGTGGTCAGCCGGCAACGCCGCGAAGACCGCCGCCGATGGCGAGGAGCGCACGGCCGAGCCGAGGGTCGGAGGTTGCCATCGACCAAAACCTATGCACCGGTAGGCACGAACTCCAGGTCGCGGGCACGGACGGGGTTCTTGGCGCCTGCACGTCAGTCACCGTCGCCGACAGAGTCAGCTGATCCGCCCTGCCCGTTTCCCTTACACTGCTCGCTCATGGTTGACACCGCCCGCGATCGTCTTGCCCGACTTCTCGGCGGGGGCGGCGGAGCCCGGAGCGTTCAGCGCGGCGCGGACCGCGCCGGTCCGTGACCCGCACCTCGAGGTGCGAGGAGTGGGACCTATCCGTTTTCCGGTGTCCCAAGCACAGGCGAGGGAGCTGTGCCTGCTCGGCCGGCGCCGGCCAGGGTCGTGGGGCGTCTGTCCAGACGGGTTGCCATCGACGCCACCTCAGCCAAGCTCCACGAAGGGACGCACCCTCGGGATCGCGCGCCGGTAGTCTTTCCAATCGAGCAGGCCCTGGTTCTGGAGCCTGCCGATCAGGAAACTGACATGGACACCGTGGGACTTAGCCTTTTCGATTAATGTCCTGTGGGTCAGCGGAGGCTTGACCTCTGGGGGCGACCTGAAGATCCAACCAGCCGCGATCGCGTTGGCAGCCCGCTCAAGCTCTGAGGTCGCGTTCGGGTCGAGGTCTTCGTCGATGGCGCGCCCATCGACCGACACGTGGCCGAGCACCAGGTGGGCGACCTCGTGCAACAAAGTGAAGACGAAACCGTCCATCCGGTCACCCCTCGTCGAGAGGCCCAGGCAATCGGGGGCCATGCGTGGCCCGAGTTAGAGCGCCCCGGTGCTCGGGTCGCGCCTTGTAATGCAATAGGCCAAGCCCACCGGGTCAAGGAGCGTCGTCCAGTTGGGCATCTCCCGGACGACAACCGCGCCAAGGGCCTCATGGCGCTCCCGTTCGGCGTCGACGTCATCGCAGGAAAGGTCGAGATGGGCACCGCAGGGCGCGGGGGAGTCCTCGTCGAGGCGCTGCATCAGGAGGCGCAGCGGCATCTCCGCTGGTCGGACGAGGTACTCGAACTCGGGCCTGGACCCAGAGCGGCGTTCCCACCCGTTTAGCGCGGCCCACAAGGCGCACTCCTCGTCAAAGTCCTGAGGGGCGACGTCGAGGCTCAGCTGGTCCACGAGGCTGCTCCACCCGCCGGGCCAGGCACAAACAGGTGGACGCTCGACCGCCCCTCTGTCGCTCACCAGGCAGAACGAGAGCCTTCCAGGCGAGGACAGACCCAAGTTCGCTCCAGGAGCCGACGCGGTTACGCCAAGACTTAGCGCTGCTTCAACTGCGGCCTGGACATCATCGACATGTAGGTCTAGGTGACACCTGGGCTTACCGTGGCCCGTCCGCTGGACTCGCAAGTACGCATCGCCCTGCGCTGGCAACAGTGTGGCGAACTCGCCCGAGCACCCTCTCGTCGGCGACAACGTCGAGCCAGTTACGGCCTGCCAGAACGCGCACCCCTTCTCAAAGGTCCCTAACGGGGCAGAGGGGAAGTCGAGGAACGCCGTTAGCCAGCGAACGTGCACCAACCCGATAATAGGGGTCCCGCTCCCGAACGCCCCGACCTCGCCCGTTGACAACTCGAGCTCGACCTCCTCGCAGGTGAACGACAGCGTGACGATGTGGAGGATGGTCAGGGACTCTTTCATCGCCCGCAGCGACTTCGGGCACGGCTTGGAACCGTTTTGGCTGGGGAGGCCCTTGGCTTTGGGCGGCGGGGCCGTCCCGGTGCATTTAGGGTCAAGATCGACAAGTACACCGAGCGCCACGCTTCGGCGCTTGCCAACCTGAAGACGAATTGGGAGGCACAGAAATGACGACGGCGACCACGTCCGAGACGGTCCAGATCTACCGCGTGTACATAAAGGCGACGCCCGAGGCCATCTGGGAGGCAATCACCAAGCCCGAGTGGACGGTGCAGTACGGCTATGCCCCGCTCGTAGAGTACGAGCTGCGCTCGGGCGGTGCCTTCCGGGCACACGCGAACGAGGGCATGAAAGCGTTCGGGTGCCCGGACGTCATCAGTGATGGCGAAGTGATCGAAGCCGACCCGCCACACAAGCTGGTCCAGACGTGGCGGATGACGATGACGCCCGAGATGGCCTCGGAAGCCTTTACCCGGTTAACCTATGACATCGAGCCCGTACGAGGCGGCGTCACCAAGCTCACTGTCACCCACGACGTGACAGGTGCGCCAATGTGGGCCGCCGTGCTGAGGGGCGAGAGCGAGCCGAGCGGGGCCGGCGGCGGCTGGGCCGAGATCCTCAGCGGGCTGAAGACGCTGCTCGAGACGGGCCAGCAACTCCCCTTCCAAAGTGGCCCTGCATAAAAGTCCAAAGTGGCTCTGCATGCGTATGGGGTCGCCGGACGGGCAACCTCCGTGCGGCGTGACCGCGGCCCGGAATCTGGTCTGGCTGTACCCAACTGAGGGACGGTTGACGGGTACCGGAGGCAGCCGCTGCCCCGGTATGGCGATAAGGGGCCTGATCCGGACGTAGCTCGTCCGCCGTCGTGCCTATCCTGGGCCCGGCTCGGTGAGGAGCCGGGCCAGCCCATCAGCGAAGAAGCGGCCAAAGCGGTCGGGCGACCAGTGGCGTGCTGTGGTGAGACGGTCATAGACGGCCGGGTCCATGAGCAACCACACGATGTCGATGGCTTCTGTGCGGTCGAGGCCGGCCCGCAGCGGGGCCCTGTCGGTGAGCCCGTCGACGATCCAGGCGGCCGTCACGGCGCGTTGGGCGCGTAGCTGCTCGGCGAGTGGGGCCAAGCGGTCATCGCCGCGTGCGCCTTCGAGGGCGGTGAGCACCAGCGCGTCTGACCGCTCGGCGGCCGGCACGAGGATGGTGGCGACCGCGTCGAGGAAGGCGGTGGCGTCGGGCGCCGCTCGGGCCGATGCCGCCCACGGGCGTTCGAGGACGGGTACCGCCTCGTCGTCGCCGGCGATGGCGACATCGATTGCGGCCTTGAGCAGGTCAGGTTTGNNTGCTCGACGGCGGCCACCGACACCCCTGCCGCCTCGGCCACCGTGGCGACGGTCGCCCCGGTATAGCCGTGGGTGCGGAACACCTGGGTTGCCGCCTCGAGGATCTGCGCCCGGGTACGGCGGGCCTGCGCTTGGCGCAGGGGCGAGCGATATTGACGGCGGACGTAATGGGGCGCCGGGGGAGTTGCGCCGGCTCTCGTATTCACTATGCTATGACCCTAGCGAATTGTGTCGGCACCGAGGAGGACCCTGTGGACGTGGTAGCGAACGGTCCCCCGGTAGTGCCGCGCGTCGAGGTCCAGCTGTCGGTCCACGACGGGCGCCAGGCTGTGGCGTCCTACGAAGCTGCGTTCGGGGCGCGGAACAACCGGTCGGTGCCACCGGTGACGGTCGTGCCCGTACTCGTCTACCCCGACGTTCGAGCCGCAGTTGCATTCCTGAGCGCCGCTTTCGGCTTTGTCGAGCGCACGCGGATCGGCGAGAGCCATCGCGCCCAGCTGGCCGTCGGCGACGACGGTGCTGTGATCATCGCCGATGTCGGCGGAGAGCGCCGCCCGCCGCAGCCAGGCGAGGTCACCCACGCCGTTCGGGTCCGCGTCGCCGACGTCGACGCGGCGTTCGCCCGAGCCCGCGACCATGGCGCCGCCGTGCTTGAGGCGCCGGTCGATCGGGAGTACGGCGAGCGGGACTGCACTGTCGAGGACATCGCCGGCCACCGCTGGCAGTTGGCCGAGGCTAAGGCGGATGTGGCACCGGAGGAATTCGGCTGCGAGACCGTCAGCCCGTGGCCCGCCTACGAGGCGGGCAACACCCGCTGAGCGGAGCTTTCACATTGATGTCTCCCTACTGGCCTGAGGCTTCGGCTGCTGCGGGGCCGGTACCCGACACAGTAGGCTTTACCCGCGAGATCGATGCCGATTATTCGCTCGGGTGCTCTCGGTGGGCTGAGCGCCTGGGGGGGGGCGCCGATCATTCGTTATGGCGCCGTCCAAGACGGCGGCGACGACCTTGTGCAGGGTCTCGGCATCCGGGGGACCGCTTTCCTGGTCCGTGAAGAGCAGGTGTGCGGCGCCGACGAGGGCGGGTGCAAGCGTCGGAATGTCGGCGG
>PMLI01000327.1 GCA_003158835.1 Acidimicrobiaceae bacterium | reverse complement strand
GAAATATCCTCACAAAGATGTCCGCCAGCTTTTGGCGGACCTCGCCGGCACCACTGCTGGAGACGAGGCCAAGTGGTTCGCCGCGGCCAAGGAGGCAGGCCTCTTCGAAGAGGCCCTCGACCTAGCCAGCCGCTCCCCCTGCGACCCCAATACGCTGGCCCGCGCAGCACGGGACTTCGCAGAGAAGCGACCAGCCTTTGCTCTGGGTGCCGGGCTCCTCTCGCTACAGTGGCTGGTTGCCGGCTACGGCTACGAGGTCACGAGCGCCGACGTCTGGGCGGCGTACACGCACACCATGAAAGCGGCCGCTAACGCTGGTAACGCCGCACAAACCTTGGAGCGCGTCAAACAGCTCGTCGGTAACGAGGGACCTGGAGGTTTCGTTTCGCAGGTCCTGGGCAGAGAGCTCGGCGTCTGAGGGCCGCAAACTCCAAGGCCCCGGGCCTGCGGCTGGTCCGCTACGGGCGGGTCACCCCGTTCTCGCAGGCAAACGCCGACCTGTTCTCGCGGCCGGGCTGGCAGGCCGCTCGCTTCGTCGACGAGCTCGAGCTGCGACGCGTGGCCACCAGTGACGAACCCGTCCTACTCGTCTGAGCAGACGGAGTTCTCGCGCTCCGTCCTCGACGAGGTACTGGCCGCCGTGCCTGGCGCAGTCCTCATCGGCGGCTGGGGCTCGTGGGTGCGCACCGGGGAGCCGATAAGCCACGACATCGGCCTGATCGTCAGTCACCGGGACCTGGCCTTACTGGGTCGGTACTTGTCGGTTGGTGCCGTGTTCCTAACGGCACCGCAGTTAGTGCGGCGCTCAGCCGCCAAGGGCACGAAGTCGCTGGCGGGCGGTCACCGGGAGGTTGCCCCACGGGGCGATGCCGGCGACGTCGCGGGTGAACCTGACGAACAGCCCCAGGTCCTGGTCGCCACTTCGCGCCAGGCTCTCCACCCCGTCGAGCCACCAGGGCCACAGCTCCGAGCCGGACGGTAGGAAGCTTTCGGCGAGGGCGTGAGCGTCCTGGACGGCCCCGTAGTCGCCCGCCACAGCCGATCGTACGAACATCCGCATCTTGGGATCTGACAGCGGGTTGACATTGCCCATTACGAGGCCGATACCACTCGGGATGGTCCCCGTTTTTTTGCCGATAAGCGCCATGTCCGCAGGGTACAGCAACGGGGCGTGAGGACAACCGCGTTGCGGTGTGGCCCGCCAGGGCGGTTGTCGCTGCCACCCCGTGGACAACGGGAGCTCTCACCGGGGGCAGGCGTCGGTTGTGTCATGGACGGTCAATCCGAGGGTGTTGAGGAAGTCGGCGATTTGCTTTGGGGTCTTTCGGCTCTGCGGGGGCCATGCCGATTGTGCCGAAGGACTCCGATGAGGTGATCGCCATGGCCGGTCAACACCCCGCCAGGTACGTTCCATCCGCCGAGGCCCTCCTGGCGGCGATAAGCGAGGCCGTCTACGTGGTGGACCGCCAACGCCGGATCACGTACTGGAACCCGGCGGCCGAGCAGCTCACCGGCTACCAGGCCGAAGAGGTGGTCGGGCACCGCTGCCGGGACGGGATCCTCAACCACGTCGACCACCAGGGCGCGTCGTTGTGCACGTCCCGCTGCCCGCTGTTGGCCACCATCGGTGATGGACAGCCCCACGACATGCTGGCGTTCCTCCACCACCACGACGGCCACCGAGTTCCTGTCGCCGCGCGCGCCGCGGCGCTGGCCGACCCCGACGGGAACATCACCGGAGCCGTTGAGGTGTTCCACGACGACAGCCGCAACAAGATGCTGGCGGATCGTCTCAACGATGTCCAACGCCAGGCGCTCACCGACCCCCTGACCGGCATCGCCAACCGCCGCATGCTCACCCAGGTCCTACGCCAGCGACGCGGTGACCAAGTTCGCTATGGCTACCCCTACGCGGTGTTGTTCGCCGACATCGACCACTTCAAGCGGATCAACGACACCTACAACCACGACGTTGGCGACCGGGTCCTGCGACTGGTCAGCGCCACCTTGAGAGGCTGCACCCGCTCCGGCGACGCAGTGGGTCGATGGGGCGGCGAAGAGTTCCTCGTGGTCGCCACCGCCGGCGAGGCCGACTACGCCCTCAACCTGGCCGAGCGCGCTCGGCACCTGGTAGCAAGCACATGGGCCCAAAACGGGGGCGACCGGGTAGGAGTCACCCTCAGCATCGGCGTGGCACTGGCCGGACCAGGCGAAGCGACCGACGACCTCGTGCGACGCGCCGACATGGCCATGCTCGCTGCCAAGACCAACGGCCGGGACCGAACCGTCCTCGCATAGGTCAAGCGCGCAGACAAGCCCCTACCCCACTGGGCTGGTGAGCCACGTTCCGCACAACTGCGTATGGGAATCCTTCATGAGACGTTGTACCGAAAAGCCGATTACCGTGGTTTCGCCCTATCTGGCAAGAGCATTGCTGGAGCCTGTGCCCGCACACTGGGCACCAAACCCCGATGTTGTCCACCAGGTCACGGGCCATGCTCTGCACCGTGCCCTTGTAGCTGTCGTCCAACACGGACGTAGGGATGCCGTGGCGCGTTCCGACCTGGCGCAAGAGGTCCTTGGCGCGATGACGCGTGAAGCGCTTAGATTCGAACCCGTCAACCGTGGCGCGCACGGCGCGGCCGGCGTCGACCGTGGTGATAGCAGACATAGCTCCTCCTCCTCGGTGGCAGTTAAGGTGAATACTTTCTAGGCCACCTTCACCTGGCTGGATACCTCCGGGGATCTGGCGCCAGTCACCACTGTCGACACGCCCGTGCCCGTGTTTGTGCCTCTTGCTGGGCTACGGCCGCCACTGCCATCTGGCGTTTTGAAGTCATGACAGGCGTCCTTCGCTTGTGCTGGCCGAGAGCCATTTCCCGCATCGTGCCAACCGCCTGTCTCAGGTCGATGACGCCGCCGTCACTTTCCCACCACCCGCGCCCGCATGTCCCGCACGAGAACCGCTGAAGACGTTCACCCTGGACACCTTCGAGTTGGACCATCACAGCTACAGCTGGGGCGTGCGGGCACCGGGCCAACGCCACAGGGGGCGGCCTGTGCTGTTCCGAGAGGTTGGCCATACCTCCCTTATCGTCACCTAGCGTGGCTTTGCGGAGCGGATCTTGTAACCTCGACCACGGACTAAAGCCCCTTCGCGAGGCCTTCAGCCGTCTTCACGTTCCTTGTGCTCCTCAGCTAAATACCGTCGCCTGACCCCGCGGTGTCTGACCGGGCCCCCGCAGAGGGGTCGCCCTAACAGCGGTGCCGCTTGACCAGTCACAGTCGGGACCTGTGCTTATGGCTGGTCCGGTCCGAAGCGGGACTATGAGGCGACTACCACGGGTACCACGCACTCCTGCAGAGAAGTCCCGCCGTGCACGTAACGGCCTTCGGGCCCCTTGCCCCAACTTGGGTTTTCCCTGAAACCGTGGTCCGCCATGAGCACGACCGGCACCGACGAAGGCAATGCCACGAGCGACGCCAGCACCCGTTGCCCTATGGTGCGGGTGGCGTCGTCGAGCAGCACCGCCAGCTCCACAGAGCTGTGGTGAAGGCGCTCGTCGAGGACTGAAGCCACGGCCACCATCACGGGCGAGCCCGAGGCCCAGAGCTCGCGCAGTTGCTCGGCCCGGTAGTCGCGATCGGCGCCTTTCAGCAAGGCAACTTCGTAGCCCAAGTGCCCGAACGGGGCAGTCCCTCCCCTGCCCTTACCGCCAGTGTCATCGTCCTCGGCCGAAAGGTACGGGGCAGCGACAGAGCCCGCCGGTACGGGCCGGCCCAGGGCAAGAGCGGCAACAGCTTCGGCGGTGCGGGTGGGCGCAGGCACGACCGCCCAATGCCAGTCGAGCTTACGCGAAGGCAAGGCACGGGCCAGTCCTGCTGCGACGAGCCCGCCGGCGTCGGCTCGCATGGCGTCAACCAACACCACGGCCACTCGCCCATGAGAGGCAAGTAATGGGTCGATCAGCGCTCGGCCGATGTCCGAGACGAGCAGGCAACCGGGGAAACCAGCCGCGGCGTAGCCGGAAAAGGCAGCGTCAGCGGCCGCCAGCAGCTTATGCGCACCGGACCGGAAGACCTCGACCGCACCTGGGCCCAACGCCGAACGGCCTGCGGTGGCCAGCGAGGCGCGGCTGACCAGCTCGGCCACCGGAGCGATGTGACCGGGGTAGAGGTCCCCGACGAGCTCGGCGCACGTGGCGCCAGCCAGGCGGCGCTCGGTCTCGGCGAGGTGGCCCGAGGCCTCGAGCAGGTACCCGAGCGCCACCACCTCGTCCGGCCCGACCAGGAAGTGGTTCGACGAGATCCGGGCGACGCCCGATTGGGGAGGTTGTTGGCTTTCGATCCGGCTGACTGCCTGCCAGTCGGCCGGGAGGCGGCGCACGATCTGTTCGGCCGCCAGCGCCAGGGGGAAGCGCAGCAGGCGTTCCGAAGTGAGCACCGAGTAAACCTGGGGCAGCGTCGCCGACGAAAGGCCGAGGGCCACCTCGACTTGACCGCCGAGGACGGTGTCCGGCCCGCACCGAACGTCGAGGTCGGCCAGTTCGCCGAGCGCACCGAGGTCAGCGCGGGCAGCTTCGGCCGCTTGCGCCAGGCGTGGCTCTTCGGCCAGGCGGCGCGGGACCCAAGTGGGCGCGCCAGGGTGCCCTGCCCACCACGCGGCCAGCCAGAAGGCGTCGGCTGCCTGTTGGGTGGGGAGAGCGGCGGCCAGCTCAGGGAAGCGAGCCCGGAGCAACGCAACTGTCGGCGAGCCACTCGGCGCTTCCGGCCGCCCTTTTACCGCCACCGGGGAGCGGGCCATGGCCGGCGTTTGTGCCGGCCCGCCGACCAGTGCCGCCGCCACACCCGGTGACCCGGCTGCTCGTGGCTCCGAGGAGTCGACCACCTCGACGAACCCGGTCGGAGGCATCGAGGCGTCCGGGTCCACCCAAGCCGCCAGCAGCTCGACCAGGCGCCGCTTGGGGTAGCGCCGGCCTATCAGGTCCTCGCGCAACGGAGCCAGGTCACGGGTCACGATCAGCTGGCCACCGGAGAGCACGTCCCTGAGCACCGTTTGCAGCTCCTGGCCCACCAGGCTCGCCACGGCGAGCGGGTCTGCCCTCTCGGGGACTGAGGCCACCTCGGCCAGGCGGCGCAGGTCCTGCGCCAACTGCTCCCGGCCCAGCGCCTCCAGGTGAGAAGCGGCGTCGTCCAGTTGTCGCGAGACCGTGGGGCCCGACAGCTCGGCCAGGTGCTCGCTGAGCCCCCGCGCCGCCACCTCCAGGACGGTCTCGGCATCGAGACGGGGCGGAGGGTCCCCCAGGGCGAAGCCACAGGCGCACCTGGGCTTCCAGGACAGCTCGTGCTCGGCCCGGCGCGCGCACGGGGCCGGGGCGGCCGCGGCCAGCATCCGGTCGACCTTCACACGGTCATCGGGCACGGACAGCGCGCCCGCTCCTGAGATCGCCGCTAAAGCCCGGTAGACGGCGCTGTCCCTGACCTGGCTCAAGGCCGCGGGCGTGACGGCGTCGTGGTACTGGTCGTGGGCCTGCTGGTAGGCGGCCACATACGCGCTGCGGAACTCGCGGTGGGCGCTGCTCAGCTCACCCAGGCGGTCCTCGGCCACCAGGCGCAACAGGTCGGGGAACAGGCCGAGGACGTCGGAGCGCAAGGAGCGCAATCGCTCCTCAGCCTCAGGCAGGACGAGTTCGGGGCTGGTCAGGTACGAGGCGGCCTCCTCGACCCGGCGCAGGTCGTCACGGAGGAACCTCGCCAGCGCTCCCAGGCGGCGCCCCGCTGCTACCAGCTCGCCGGGACCGCCCGCCACGTCGGCCTCCGCCCCGACCACCGCCCGCAGGCCCTGAGCCGGAGAACCTATGTCTGCGCAGGCGTCGAGCACGGCCTGGACCGCGCGCAGGTCGGCGCGAACGGCCGAGCTGTCGGCCCCGGCCAGCGCCGGGACCTCCTCCAGCTGCGCCAGGCCGGAGCGGACCTGGCCGACCTCCTCCCGGCGAGCCTGCAGCCATGCCTGGGCGTACTCCCAGGCGTCACGCTGGGTGCTGGAGGTCCAGGGGTCGAACGGCCCAGGCCCGGCGACGACGGGCGACAACGCCGCTACCGCCTCGCGCAGGGCCGGTTCCACCAGCTCCCCCGGCCCGAGCCGGTCCGCTCCGGTCAGGGCCAGGAAGACCTCGGCCACTTTCTTGCGCCCTCGCCACAGCTCCACCAGACCAGCCTGGGCACAGGCGTTGAGCACGAGCAGGGCCTCGGGTTCGGTCAAGCCGAGCGGGCCGTCCCCCAGCGCGGCGACCACGTCGAGAGCGGGAACGGGCCCACCGTCGCCCACCAGGCGGAGGACTTCCGCCACGGCCGGGCTGCGAGCCGGGTCGGGGGCCATGGCCATCCCGTCCTTTCGCACCCGGGCCAGGCCCAGGGGGACCAGGTAACCCTCGACCAGAGCGCGCAACCCACCCCGTTCCAGGCCGGCACTACCCAGCCGACCAGCAGCGATGACCTCAACCACAAGCTGGCGCAGGTAGCGTTGGCCGACCAGCTCGCCGCGGGGAGCGACGCGGGCGTGCGCAGGGTGGAGGCGTGAAAGCAGGGGGCCTACCAAGCTCGGGAGCTGGCGGTCGAACGAGAGCCCGGCCAGGGACGGCAGGTCAGGCTTCTCCGAGGCAGGGCCCTCGCCGGCCACCACGGTGCCCGAGAAGTACAGCCGGCGCAGGATCTCCCTGGCCCGGGCGCCGTCGGCCTCGCGGGAGCGGTCGAGCAGCTCCACCAGTTCCGAGCGCCCCTCTGACAGGGCCTGCTCCCTCACCAGGCGCCGGCTGTGCAAATCGGCCAGGGCCTCGACCTCCTCCGGCGCAGGCGGGGCGGGAGCCCAGATCGCCACGCGCTCAGTCGGGCCAGCCAGCGCCCGCGCCCTGGGCCCAAGGTCCTCGCCGTCACCGAGCTCAGGCTCGGCCACGACGAGGGCACCCTCCGCACCGCACCCGCGGGCCTGGGAGACGAGCTTTTCGACCTCGGGCGGCGTCATGTCGGTGACCCGGGCCAACCCGACCGTTACCAGACGCAGGGTGTTTTGCCAGAGCAGCTCGCGGCGGGCGAAGCCGACCTTGCCCATCAGGTCGAGGGGCAAGTTTGGCGTAGCGCCGAGCTCGATGAGAGTCGCCACCATGCGCCGGTCCGCCGGGTTGAGCTCGGTCCGGACCGAGCTCACCCGAGCCTCGAGGGCCACGGCCGCATCGGCCCCCACTTCGACCGAGTAAGTGGTCGGCACGCCCGGTCCGGCTACGACGTAGGCCCCCCGGGCAACCAGCGGGCCAAGGACGACGCCCTCGAGGTAGGCGACGTTGGCGGCGGGCTCCAGGTCGCTGACCTTGGCAAGCAGCATGGCCGCCAGCTCGGCGGCACTACGGGGTCGCTCCAAGGGCGAGGCCGCCAGCAGGCAGAGCAGCTTCACGGTCCGCATCGCAATGGCACGGTCGGGTTCGTCGAACATCTCCGCTGCCGCCCGCTCGTAGTACGGCACCACGGCGTCGGCCAGGCGAGCGGACTCGCGCCGCTCGCGGAGCCGGTCGCTGAAGTGGTCGTAGATGCGGTCGGGAGTAACGAGGGCATTGCAGGGCTGTCCCAGGTCCGCCCGGACCTGGCGGTAGACGAAGTCGACGACGCCCCGGTTCTGCGACAACAGGAACTTCAGGCCTTCGAGCAGGTCGAGAGTCCCTGGATGGAGGGGGTAGCAACGGGCCAGGCGCCGGGGGTCAACCGGCGCGCCCGGGAAAGAGACGGCCATTTCTTTCCCGACTTGGTCCACCCAGCGCTCTGCTCCCGGTTCGAGGCGCACCAGCCGCCCTCGCACCAGGTCCTCCACGTGGCGCATGGACAAGTGCACGCCCTGGTAACGGTCCCGGATACGGGCCAGCTCGCGCTCGCTCACGTTGGCTACTTCCTCGATGCTCTCCTGGAGCGCCGCCAACACAAGGACGGGCCGAGCCCTCGACCATTCACCGAGGAACTGCAGAAAGCGCAGGTCCTCGGTCAGCTCCGGGCCGCGCTTGGCCCGGAGCCACTCGCTCGCCTCGTCCAAGAGGAGCACGAGGCCGTCCTGGCCGCTCTGCTTGGCGGCGGCGAGCACGGTGTCCCAGGACTCAAACCTGTCCGCACCCCCAGCGGGCTCCTTCAGGCCGAGGGCGCGCCATGCCCGGGTACGCACGACGTCTTCCAGCGCCGCCTCCGCCCGGTAGTCGACGAGCGGCACCCGTACGGGCAACGAACGCCTCGCTGCCGCGGCAGCTCCCCGTAAGGTCGCCACCCAGCTGCTCGGGGCTTCCGCCGTCCCGGTCATCAGCTCACCCACGGCTGAAAGGAAGTGGGACTTGCCCGACCCGAACGGGCCAACCACGAAGAAGCCGGCCCCGCTAGGACCCGAAGCGGCCGCCAGCACGTCCTCCAGCGCCGACGCCACGTCACCGGTGAGCACAAGTTCGGCCATCCGCCCACCCGGGCCATCGAGGCGGACGACCGTCTCGACCTCGGTCACCTTTAGGAGCTCACCGATGCTTGGGAGGGATGTGCCCGTGCCGGGCGGGCGCGCCGTCACCATCGAGCGGGAAGCCTAGGCGTCGGGGAGAGGCAGCTTTCGCAGCTCCCCATGGAACGCCCCCGCCCTCGCCTCGGCCCGGGGCAGCAGTTCTTCGAGCGTGCGGCGCAACTCGGCTAAAGCCTCCCGCTTGTGCTGGAGATTGACGTAGTTGCGAAAGACGATGACGTTGGTCGGGTCGTCGGCAAGGCACTGGGCGAGCAGCGCCGCGGCTTCATCAGTGCGGGCCGCCTTCAGCAGGGAAAAGGCGTACATCCGCCTGGAGTAGGCGTCGCCCTTTGCCGTCAGCGTCTTGGCCCACACCTCGGCCGCCTGGTCCAGCTTCCCCTGGCCGGTGCGTAGCCGGGCGAGCACGCCCTGGAGCTGGGTGTTGCCACGGGCAGTCGTCTTCAAGAGGACTTCCACCTCACGGGACCGGGCGTCGGGTGGCAACGCCATCACGCGTGCCTCAACGAGGCGGGCATAGGCGAAGTCGTCGTGTGGCGCCACCTCATGCGCGCGCGAGTACATTTCCTCGGCGTCCGCCAACCGGCTCTCGCGTCTTGCGATGTCGCCGAGGACGATCCAGCCGCCCGAGTCGTTGGGTTGACGCTCGACGGCCTTGGAAGCCGCCCCCCTGGCACCTTCGATGTCGCGCAGGCGGAGCCGGCATCGAGCAAGCTGGACCAGAGACCATGTCCCCCTGTCCCCGAGGGCGTCCGCGTCCTGGTAGCACCTGGCTGCCTCGGCAAAGCGCTCGCCCTTGTAGTGAAGGTCACCGCGGAGACGGGCGGTATAACCCGTAGTGCCGGCGACGGCATCGGCCCGGTCGAGGCACTGCGCCGCCTCTGTGCGCCGGCCCCGGCGAAGCTGGACCTCAGCCAGGTGCGCGAGGGCCAGGGCGTGCGAAGGCTGGCGCGTCAGCAGGCCTTCGAGGGCGATAACGGCCTTGTCCAGTTCCCCGGCGCGCTTGAGCTTGAGCGCTTCGTCCAGTTCGTCGTAGCCCGGCACCTTGCCTGACGTTACCAACCCCAGCTCGCCACGTGACCGGTAGGTGGCGGCTATAGAGGTCTGCCAGGCCTGGTGAGCCATCAGAGCCCTCGCTGTCGCTCGGATGTGCGAGCATCAGCGACATGGCCACAGGGGACGTCCGCGCCCTTGGGCCGTTCCTCGACGAACTAGAGGAACGGTTAGGAGCGGTGGACGCCGAGGCGCTTGCGCTCAGCGGGAACAACGATGCCGGCACCGTCTGGCTTGAGGGTGTCCGGGCCGGCTACCCACGCCACTACGCGTTCCGCAGGTCGGGCGAGGAAGCGACTTTGTCGCCCCTTGCGAGGGCAATCCCGCATGGCTAATCTACAACCGTATGGTTGTAGGTACACCACTGACCGAAGCGGAGTTCGACCGGATCTTCCGCGCGCTCGCCGACGTGACCCGGAGGGACATCCTCGGCCGTGCGATCCGCGGCGACGAGTCGATCTCTGCCTTATCCCGGCACTACTCGATCAGCCTCACCGCGGTGCAAAAGCACATCGCGGTGCTGGACCGGGCGGCGCTCGTCACCAAGGAGCGCCGCGGAAGGGAGCAGATCGTGCACGCCAACGGCCCCACCATTGCGAAAGCGATCGCGCTCCTCGACCAGTACGAGGCGCTGTGGACCGTCCGAGCCAACCGAATTGCCGACGTCCTCGCAACAGCCGATGAAGGAGAACAGCCGTGACCGTGATCAGCACCACCAAGGGCCCCGAGAACCTCACCCTGACCCTCGTCGCCGAGTTCGACGCCACACCCGAGCAGGTGTGGACGGTGTGGGAGGACCCGCACAAGCTCGAGCGGTGGTGGGGGCCACCGTCGTGGCCGGCCACCTTCACCCGCCACGACTTCGTCGTCGGCGGCGAGTCCCGCTATCACATGACCGGGCCTGACGGTGAGACCCACAGTGGCTACTGGCAAATGCAAGCGATCGACAAGCCGAACCGGATCGACTTCGCGAACGGCCTCGCTGGGCCCGACGGCGAGCCGACGCCCGGGATGCCGCCGATGTCGGGGTACGTGACGTTCGAGGCGATCGGGACACGCACGAAGATGACCGCGGTCTCGCGCTTCGTCGATCTCGCGCAGATGGAGACGATGCTCGGCATGGGTATGGCCGAGGGGATGGCCCAGGCGATCGGCCAGATCGACGGGCTCCTGGCCACAGCGTCAGCCTGAGCCAACAACGACACCACGAGACAGAAAGGACAGCCGATGCCCCGAGTCAGCACCTACCTCAACTTCATGGGGAACACCGAGGAGGCGTTCAACTTCTACAAGTCGGTGTTCGGCACCGAGTTCCTCGCCCCGATCTCCCGGATGGGCGACATGCCCCCCTCCCCCGGCCAGCCCGAGCTGTCTGAGGCCGAGAAGGAGATGGTCATGCACGTCGAGCTCCCGATCCTGGCGGGCCACGTCATCATGGGGACCGACATGCTCGAGTCGCTCGGCCATGAGCGCCGCCTCGGCAACTCGATGACGATCAACCTCGAGCTCGAGGACCGCGCCGAGACCGAGCGACTGTTCAAGCTCCTGTCCGATGGCGGGAGCGACCAGTTCGGCCTCATGGACATGCCGTGGGGCGCGTACTGGGGGACCTGCGCCGACCGGTACGGGATCCGGTGGATGTTCAACTGTCCGAGCTACCCGGCCGGGTAGCCTCACGAGAGCTTGGCATCGAGGTAGTTGACCTCACGCTCCCCGCGGGCGACACCCGCACCGTCGCAAACAGCGATGAGGTAGTCGTGGAGCACCGGGTGGGCCCGGGCCCACAGCGCTCGTCGGTCCGGAGGTCTGAATGAGGTTCTCGGCATCTTGGAGCGCACGGAGGACTACGTCACTCGTGATCTGTGGACGTTCGAGCGTTACGGCACTCACGATCGGGTCGTGTTCGCGGAGCGTAGAGCCACGCTCGATCCTGCTGATGTCGCCCTGGTCGATGCCGGTCTTCTCGGCGAGCTCAGTATGGGTGAAAGGCTGAGGATCTCCCGGCGTTCCATCACCTGAACCGCGAGCCTGTAGGTCTGGCCGAAGACCACCCTGTCGCTCCGGGCGGCAACGGGTAGGCGTGCACGGCGGGTCGCCGAAGCCTCGTCATAGCTGCGAGCCGGGAGCGTGTCGGAAGGGGGACTTGGTACAAAACTCCACGCCAGGTTGGCATCGCTGACCTATGGCTACCTGGGGCGTAACCTGGGCCTTTTGCGTGACTTCGCCCAACGACCCTGGCATGCTTCGATCGGCATCCCTTCTTTGAGCCGCGGCGCAGCTCGCCCCCCGGCGCCGATTGGGGCGTGACTGCAGGCGAACTGAACACTTCCACTAAAGTGTGGAAACGGTGTACGCTGAGGAGCATGATGCCAGTCGTCGAGGCTGTGTGGCGGCACTTACTGGTCGGTGCCCGGGAAGGACGCCGGCGGTGGCCGTCGCTCAGCGCCCTGGCCGCTGAGCTGGGTACGCCTATCTCGACAACCCACCGCTCACTGGCTCATCCCGTCGAGATCGGAGCGATGAGCGTGAGCGCCTTGGACGGCCTCCAGGTGCTCGACCCGGCCCGGCTCCTAGTACTCTTCGCAGCGCACCGCCACGTACAACGGGATATCGCCAGGAGGTCCTGGGTCGCGCTGCGCGCTGTCGAGGTTGAGCGCCTCGCCGCAAGCCCGGAAGTCGTCCTCGGAGGTTTCGGGGCCGTGGTCGCCCATCTCGGAGGTGCCAACGCGATCGCTGAGTACAACAGTGTCCTGTTCTACGGTGACCCCGGTCTACCGGACCTGCCGTCTGCGCCGGCGGGACAAGGCACAGAGGTCCTGATCGCCGAGCCGGACCCGCTCCTGGTCCGCTACGGGAGGGTCACACCGTTTTCGCAGGCGTACGCAGACCTGTTCTCGCTGCCGGGCTGGCAGGCCGCCCGCTTCGTTGCGGAACTCGAGTTGAAACGCGTGGCTAACAGTGACGAACCCGTTCTACTCGTCTGAGCAGACGGAGCTCTCGCGCTCCGTCCTCGACGAGGTACTGGCCGCCGTGCCTGACGCGGTGCTCATCGGGGGCTGGGGCTCGTGGGTGCGCACCGGAGGGCCGATGAGCTACGACATCCACCTGATCGTCAGCCACCAGGACCTGGCCTTGTTGGGGACGATGGCTGACGACCTCTTGGCGTCGCACCACCTCGCCGGGACCAAATGGCGTGGCACCTGGCGGTCGGTCCACCTCGACTTGTACGTCCCCTACCAGTCCCGTCTCGGTGCAAACCTCCAACTAAGGGTCGAGCAAGTTCAACTACAGGCAGAAATGCTGAACGGTTACCGCGTGCTCGCCGCGCCCGCCCACACCGCCACCAAGATCGCCGCGCTCCTCGACCGGCCCGACAGCCTCCCCGGGCGCAAAGACCGCCATGAGATCTTGCAGCTGCTCGGAGACCCGACGACGGCCTCGGTACCGACCGTGATCGCCCTCGCGTCCGCCCGGAGCCCCTCTCAGGTAGAAACGCTTCTCAAGCGGGCCTTCGAGTTCCTCGCCGGTGAGCCCGGGCTGGGGCCACGGGACCGCTCTCGGCTCCGCCAAGTTGAGACCGAATGGCAAACGACCCTTGCCGCCGCCGTTGAGCGGGGGCTAATTCGAGAGCAAGCGCCGTCGCCTGAACGGGGATTCGGCCTTGGGATTTAGTTATAGACCGGGGGGACAACCGAACATTCCAGCACGTCAAGACCGATGTCGGAGGGGGGGACTTGACCCCCACGGGATTGCTCCCACTAGCACCTCAAGTTGGTCCCGGCTACTCCCCCACGTGCTCAGTTTCGCGTCTGCGCAGGTCAAGTCATACGTGCGGTGCCACGGACTCACACCGAGCGACACGTCGTGCCGTGTCACTATTGCACGTTATTGCACGGCGTGGCTTTGTCGACTGGACATCTGCAGTACTTCAGATACCATGATCACATGGCCGTGACTGAAGTGCCCTACTCCTCTTTCCTGCGAGGCCCGAGCGGGGTCCTCCCGGCGCTCGAGCGCGGGGACGTGCAACTGGACCGACGGGACGCCGAAGCCTTGGTCATGACGCGCGCCGGTCGCTACCG
>PMLI01000243.1 GCA_003158835.1 Acidimicrobiaceae bacterium | reverse complement strand
GCAGTGGTGGAAGCGACTTTTGGGCGGGGCTCTTGAGCTGTTCGAAAACGACGAGGCCCGCCTTGATGCACCCGGGCTCTCCCTCTATTTCGTGCCGGTCCCAGAGGCCAAGACCATCAAGAACCGGCTCCACCTCGATCTACATAGTCTGGACTTCGACGCCGCCGTAGAACAAGCCCTGGCGCTCGGAGCAAAGCCCGCAACGGACGTCTATGTGGGAGACGGATGGTGCGTGTTACGAGACCCCGCGGACAACGAGTTCTGCGTACTGGCGGCGCCGCCGCCAGGTCCCTGAAGCATCCGACGGGCGGGGGCATTGCAACCGCCAACGGGTGGACCTTGCGCTTACACGCCTGGCAGCCTGCTTGGCCCCTGGCCCGTCAGGCCCGGCCCGTCAGGCCCGGGCCCCGCCCGGAGCGGCTGGCCCCGGCCCCGGCGTGCTTGGCGGCGAGCCTCGCCGGGGCGCCGCTAGCCGGTAATACCCCCGAGCAGAAGACCTCCGCGCCAGTACCGCTGCAATGCGAGGAACATGAGGATCAGGGGAGTAATGCTGATCATCCCGGCGGCAATAGTCAGCACGGTGAAGTCCTCGCTGGTACCGGCAATGTTCGTGTGGTTCATCCAGAGCGCCAGGCCCTGAGTCAACGTGTTCAGCTTGGCGTTGTTGTTGACGATGAAGGGGAGGAAGTAGTTGTTCCACGAACTCACGACGTTGAGCATGAACACCGTGACAAGAGCGGGGACCATGAGCGGGACGGCCACGCGAAGGAAGATCTTCGCTTCGCCCGCCCCATCGATCCTCGCCGCGTCCATCAGTTCGCGGGGAACCGACCCTCCCACGTAGACCCTCATGAGATAGACACTGACCGGGCTTACCATGAAGGGGATGAATATGCCCGGCATGGTGCTGTCCAGGTGCACTTTGGCGTAAACGAGGTACAACGGGACTGCGAAGGCAGCGATCGGTATGAGCAGGGCGGCCATGGCAAACAGGAACAGGGCGTTCTTGCCACGGAAATTGAAGCGGGCAAAACCGTACCCGGCCATCGCCGATAGCACGGTTGCCCCGATGCCACCGGCCCCGGCGTATATCACCGTGTTGACCAGCCATTGCTGGAAAGACCCGTCCTCCTTATTGGAGAAGACATCCCTCACGTTCGAGAACAGGACGAATGGGCGGGCAAACCAGAACCCGAACGTAGAATTGAAGTTGGGCGGGGTCTTTGTCGACGAGACCAAGATCCACCAGATGGGTATCAGTGTAAAAATGGCAAACAGGCCGCACGCCAACGTGACGATATTTACGGTGCGACGCCGCAGGCCGTACAGGTGCAGCGGGATCAGGTCAATTCTGTCACTGTCACGCTTCTTACGCCGTACCGCAGGCGCACTGCTCGAGATAGCGGCATTGGTCATACCAGCGACCCCTTCCGGCGTTGCGAGAGCAAGAATGCCCCCGAGATAACGATGATGACGAAGGCAAGCACTACGGAAATCGCAGCCGCAAAGTTATAGAATTGTGCCGAGAACGCCTCGTTGTACATGTACAAGGTGGGGGTGTAATTCGCCGATATATTAGGGGCGAGCGGAGCCAAGAGGTAAGGCTCGGTAAAGAGCTGTAAAGCCCCGATCAAGTTGATTATAATTACTAGGATGATCGCGGGACGAATTATTGGGATCTTTATGCGGGTAACAACCTTGCGGAATGTGGCTCCGTCGACGATGGCAGACTCAACCACCTCTTTAGGTACCGACTTCAACGCCGTGTAGAGGATGATGGTCGTGTAGCCGGTCCACTCCCAGATAGCGATGACGACGATCACCCCCAGCAAGTGGCTGGGCCCGAAGAAGTTTGGGTTTGGCAGCCCCAGGTCAGCGAAAATCCTGACAAACACCCCGACTCTTGTCTGCAACATCGAGGCCCACATCGAGGTGGCGACCACACCGGGGACGGCGAAAGGGATGAAAAAGATCGTCCGGAAGATGCCGCCGAACCGGGCAACACCGATGTCGAACATCGTGGCGAAGAAGGCGGCGATGATTATCATCACCGGCACCTGTATCGCGGCAAAGAGAAGTGTCCGGGCCATCCCTGTCCAGAAAGCCCCCGCGGTCAAGGCTTGGGTGTAATTGGCGAAACCGCTGAATACGGTCCCGCCGATCATACGGGACGTGAAGAGACTTGTGTACACGGCATAGATCAGCGGCACGACGAGGAACATGAAGAAGACGAGCACAAAGGGGAGGACAAACCACAGGCCTCGCCGGTCACGACGTCTCCCGAAGCCTCTGCGCAATATCGATGTGGTACCTCCCAACGCCCCTGGTTGAAGGGGCGGTCTCCCCCGGGGTGCATCGGTCCCTCCGATAGCGATCTGAGTCACCTTTCGCCTCCCACGCTAATGGCGGGGACGAGGCACCCATCCATAATCACTCCCGGCTCCTCGCTCCCACCAGGGTCGTATAGGACAATACTGCGCCGGGACGGTGGGGGCACTGTGCCCCCACCGTCCCGGTCTCATTCCCTACAGCTGAGCGGCTACAACTTCTGGCTCAGGTCGGCGTGCACAACGGCGGCTACGTGCTGACCGTGAAGCCCTGCTGCTTGGCGTAGTTGACCATGGTGGTCTGCAGGAACTGGAAGTACTGCGGGAGGCTCTGGGAGCCGGCGAAGAACTTGGATGCCCAAGCGGTCGTGCTGTTCAGGTAGTAGGTCATGAAGGGCGGCCACGTAACCGCGGGGATGCCGGCGGCCGACTTGGCCGGGGCTCCGAAGAGGGAGGTCCCCTTCTTCAGCATTGGGATGGTCAAGCTCTTCATCGCCGGAGCTGCCAGCTCGGGCTTGAAGTTCGGGAACAGCAGCGACGGTGGGGTGACCT
>PMLI01000033.1 GCA_003158835.1 Acidimicrobiaceae bacterium | reverse complement strand
GCCTCGGTCGCCTACTGGTACCAGACGCTGCCGAGCCCCAAGGCCACCCTCGTGCCCCTGGCGAAACGGCTTCCGACCCGGCCCCAGTCCAGCGCCAGCCCGGCGCCCGTGGCGCCCGTAGGCCCGGCGGCAGACGAGGTGGCCGCCACCCGGGAGCGTTATGCGGCCCGCACCGCGGATTACCGGGCCAAAGTGGAGCAGAGGGCTGACCAGCGGACGGAAAGGTCGCGGGCCCATTCGCAGGCCAACGTTGCCCATGCCGCCGATGTCCGCCGGAGGTTCCGTTGAGCGCGGAGGCGCCGGGCGCGCCCCGCCCGCGGCCGCGGTTACATTTCACGGCCAGTGACGGCTGGGTCAACGACCCTTATGGGTTGACCTGGACGGGTGACCGCTACCATCTCTTTTACCAAGCCCTTCCCGGCCGGGTGACATGGGCCCCCGACTGCCAGTGGGGCCATGCCGAGTCGCCCGACCTGGTGCACTGGTCCGAGCAACCCCTGGCCCTGGTGCCCCAAAGCTTCGAGGTGGGGTGCTGGTCGGGGAGCTTCATCGTCGACCAGGGCGGACGCGGGACCATCCTTTACACCAGGATCGCCGGGGACGACTGGGGGCAGGGCAAGGTGGCCTTGGCCCGGGGGGACAGAAGCTTCCGGCAGTGGGTGACTACGGCCGACGATGTTGTCATCGACGGCCCCCCGCCAGGGTTGGGCGTCCACTCCTTCAGGGACCCTTACGTGTTCCGTTATGAGGGCGGGTGGACGATGGTCATGGCCGCCGGCCTGGCTGACGGTTCGGGCGCGGCGCTGCAGTACCGGTCGGCCGACTTGCGCCACTGGTCCTACGACGGGGTGCTTTGCTCCCGGTTGAGCTCAGCGGAGGACCAAGTCTGGACGGGCGCCCTATGGGAGTGCCCCCAGCTGTTCCCTCTGGGCGGCGACTGGGTGCTGCTCGTGTCCGTTTGGGACGCCGATGAACTCCATTATGTAGCCGGTGCCATCGGGGATTATGACGGGCGGAAGTTCAGCCCCCGGAGCTGGCAACGTCTGACCTACGGGCCCTCGGCCTACGCCATGAGCAGCTTTGTCGATAAGGAGGACAAACGCTGCGTGATCTCATGGTTGAGAGAGGAACCACGGAACAACCCGTCCCTGGTCCAGCGGGCCGGTGCCCATTCTGTGGCAAGCCTGCTGGTACGCGAGGAAGACGGGCTCCTGGGGTTGCGCCCTCACACTGACGTAATGGCCCTCGCCGGGCCGGCGTCGCCGTTCCCGGTCGAGGGCTCGTCGGAGCTGTGCCGGCACGGTGGCCCCGTCCTCGTCACCTTGAGCCCGGCGACCGCCGACCAGTTGGCCCTTGGCGCCCCCGGCGCCGTCCGGGCTGAAATACGGGTTGAACGCGGTCGCCACCGCGTGCAGGTGGTCAGGCCC
Source organism: Acidimicrobiaceae bacterium (assembly GCA_003158835.1). GTDB lineage: Bacteria > Actinomycetota > Acidimicrobiia > Acidimicrobiales > Palsa-688 > Fen-671. The sequence goes on along the minus strand of PMLI01000033.1, from coordinate 1,164 downwards.
GGGTTCGGCGATCTGGAGATGCCGCTCAGCGAGGGCGCTAATGGCCATGATGTTGATGTCCTGGTTGACTCCGACCTGGTGGAAGTTTTCGCCAGGGGCAGTTACGGCGCTTTCCGGCTCCTTCCCAGCCGTGACGGTGGGGTTACCGAGTTCCAGCTCTCTGGGATGATGCCCGAACAGGCAGTCGTCCGGCTCTTCCCCGGGGTATAGGCAGGCCAGTTCGCCTAGGGGGCCGGCGACAGTGCCCGCCGTAAGGCTTGGTCAGCTGCCGCGTTGCTTGGGCTCGCCCAGCCCCCTCGGAACAGGAAGCAAGCGAGGGGGTCGCCCAGCCGCAGCTCCAAGAAGCGCTGGGTGAGCCGGCCGTAGGCCTGGTCTTGAGCGGGGGTGAGCACGACCCGGCCCTGCTCTTTGATGAGGGTCTCGACAAGGGACCGGGAGTCGTCATTGGGGTCGGGGAGGATCGGAACGGAGATCACCGCTGAGGACCTGAACGACGGTAGTCAGCCGAGTTGGCGTCGTTGGGGTCGTTGGCGTCGTTGGGGCCGGTGCAAGGACCCTCCCACGAGCCCCTCCGGTCGTGCTAATCGGGACAAATGCCCAAGTAGACAAAGACACCTTTATTGGCAACACGGATTGGGAAGTAGTTCAGGCGGCCTAACCTCGGGTCAGGGACCGAAGTTCGCGCCCGCGTCGGGCCCGCTCGAGCTGCTCGCCGCGGGCTCGGTGACGGTCCAACCGCGGCGCCGGAGTTCGGCAGCGAGCTGCTCGGCAGGCAAGTGGCGCAGTAGCTGCTCTTGCGCGGACAGCTTCGCTGGTGGGACAACTTCGAAGGGAGTCCCGTCCTCATTGCCCTGGAGCCGCGCGATGAAGGCTGCTGCTTCGTCGCGGGTGAACTTGCCGGCGGCCTGACGCTGGGTGAACCCCATAGGTCCGCGCGCGTCGCGAAAGTCGGTATGGCCGGCGTCGTTGAGAAGGGCGAGAAGTTCTCTCACCTGTCTCGGCGACGCGGGTGGGCCTGACTGTTGACCGAAAGCCATCGCAGGCAGTCTTGCCGATGTGACACTGGGATGCTGGCCAGCCCACCACCTTGAGACGTGCGATCGCCGAGCTGGGACCGCTCAGAGGGCCGCTAGCCCCGTTTTCGTGTGCCCAGCAGGCGTGGGC
>PMLI01000574.1 GCA_003158835.1 Acidimicrobiaceae bacterium | reverse complement strand
CCCGGCCATCCCTACCGAGGGCCCCACTGGTGATGGGCTGCCCACCGAGACACGCCTCGCCAAGGTACGCCAATGGCTGCGCGGCTGGACGGACCGGCGTCTGCTGCTGATCGGCGTTGTCATGCTCGGTGTCGAGCTCGGGGAGGGGTCGGCGAACAACTGGCTCACCCTTGCGGTGCGCAACGACCATGGCCAGACCGCCGCCATCGCCGCGCTCTTCTTCACCGCGTTCGCTGCCGGCGAAGCCCTTGCTCGGATCTTCGGTGGCCCGGTCGTCGACCGGCTCGGGCGCGTCCACACGATCCGGTACACGACCGCCCTCGGCGTACTGGGCGTGGTGCTCTTTATCCTTGGTGGCAACCTGTGGACCGTCCTCGTCGGCGTCCTGTTCTGGGCGGTCGGCGTCTCGATGGGCTTCCCCCTCGGCATGTCCGCGGCCGCAGAGAGCGGGCCGGGCCCGGCCGCACGCGTCAGCGTCGTTGCCTCCATCGGCTATTTCGCCAACCTCGCCGGGCCACCAGCTATCGGCGTACTCGCCGAGGCCGCCGGCCTCCTCAACGCCCTGTGGCTCGTTGTCGCGCTCTTCCTCGCCGCGTTCGCCGTCGCTGGCTCACTCCGGCGGCCCGCGGCCCGTTCTGGCGTCACCGAGTAAAACAGACTGGCCTTTTCTACGCCCCATGCGTCGTCGGCCATGGCGCTGCACCCGTGCCCGCCTCGTGTTTTGCTCGTATTTCGCCTCTCTTTGGCCCCAAACCGGCAATACTGCGCGCCAGCGTGCAGGGTTGCGCTTTCCTGCTTACCATTGTGGATATAGGTAGCAAAACCACAACCTGCCTGTTTGCATACATGTGAGGAACTCGAATGTTTCGTGCCTCCGGAACCGGCCGCTCAAATCGACGTCGGCCAGAAGTGATAAGCAGGAGCTCTCGCGTCAGCGCCAGCCGCCTGGTGGGTCATGCCGCTCTCGCCGCCAGCGTGGTCCTGGTCGTGCCCCTGAGCGGTGCGGTGGTGGCGTCAGCGAGCACTTTCCGGACTGCACTGGGCCATGGGGGTGCCAAGACGGGTAACCCCGTCGCTCATCCCTCGCTACCGACGTCGACCACCACGACTCCCACGACTACCACGACGGTACCGAGCCGCGCCGCCCACCGCCATGCGACCCTCGGCCACTGAGAGCCGGGCGCGGCGAACGGTCACTTACATGTAACTACGGGCATGCGCCACGCCAGGTCAGAGGGCAAGTCGGCCCTCTGACCTGGCCCGCATAGGGCTCCGGGGGAGAGACTCTAACTCTCAACCTAACAGCTCTTTTTAGGCCTCTGACCTGCATCTTTGTCTGGGCGGGAGAGCCGCAGGACACGCGTAGGACACGCGTCGTGTCACGGAAAAGAGCGACCGGCCGTCCACGAAATGACTTCGGGCGTGCAGTCGCGCCCTTGTTAATAGCGGCGAGTGGTGGCTCTCAGAGGCTGGCCTTTTGGACCGGTGCCCCTCGTGGCACGACCACTGAAAGTGACGCCACGGGTTGGTCGGCGCCAGTGTACGTACGATCCATGTACAATGACATCGTATGGGGACCAAGACCGAGCGCCTGAACCTCCGCCTGACGAGGGCCCAGGATACGACGCTGCGTCGGGCTGCTGAGGCTAAGGGCGTCCCGGTCAGCGATTACGTCTTGGGCCACGCCGTGCAGGCGGCCGAGGCAGAACTTGCCGACCGCCGGGTGTTCGTCGTTGACGAAACAGCCTGGAGCTTGCTCCAGGAGGCCCTGGACCAGCCGCCGCGCCCAGCCCTCGCGCTGCGGCGCCTGCTCTCGGAGCCCACCGTCCTCGACCAGCAGTGACCCTTCGGGGGCCGGAACTGCTCGGCCCGGACCACTTTGTGGGATCTTTTGACTGCGGCAAGGCCGCGCTCAATGACTGGCTCGTCCGCCGCGCTCTGGCCAACCAGAAGAGCGGCGCCAGCCGGACCTGGGTCGCGGTCGACGACCCCAGCAACCGGGTCGTGGCTTACTATGCCTCAGCCACAGCATCGGTGCTGCGCTCGGCAGCAACTGGACGAGCGGCGCGCAACCAGCCGGAGGACATCCCCGCCATCTTGCTGGCGCGCCTGGCGGTCGACTTGGAGTACGCCGGCCAGGGCCTCGGCGCCGCGCTCTTGAAGCACTTCGCCCTGAAGGCGATGGAAGTGGCCGCTGTGGTCGGCGCTCGGCTGTTGCTGGTCCACGCCCAGGACGAACAAGCCCGACAGTTCTACCTTCACTACGGCTTCGAGCCTTCCCCCATTGACGAGCTGACCCTCATGCGCGTCATCACCGACGTCGCGTCCGGTTAACGGGATGGCCCTCCCAGAGGTTAGATGTGCGAGTGGCCGTGCCCTTTGGGCGGCGGTGCTCGTCACGGACCTGAGTGCTCGTTCTGGCAGGCGGTCACCGCTTCTGCGCTGTCGCCGCCCAGGGGGCGCTCGGGTGAGTTCGCGACACTGCTGCCGCCAACAGGCGACGCCTACCTGCGGGTGCAGCAGACGGGCTGCCCCGACGCCCGTTGCCACCTGCACCTACATGTTGACAACGTCGAGGCCGCACTGAAGGAAGCCGTACAGCTCGGCGCGTCGGGAACGGGCCAGCCCGCCCATCTGGGGCTGACCTCGCCCGGAGGGCTCCCCTTCTGCGTCGTGAGGGATGGTGGTGAGGCCGACCGCCCGCCTCCCGCGGCCTGGCCTGGCGGAGGCCAAAGCCTGGTGGACCAGCTGTGCCTGGACATCCCTCCCCAGGCTCCGTAATCGTTCATCTATCGCGGCGGGCGGCCGAGCAACAGCCTCACCAAAGTGATCTCGGTCCCACGCCGGGCCGGTGGCCACTCGTAATAGACACATCACGTCTATCGCAGCTAGACTGCTGACGTGACAGTGCGCGAGGTCCGCAGGCTCTTGAGCCAGCGGGGCTGCACCGAAGTGCGCCAAGCCGGCTCTCACCTCACCATCCGCTGTGGCGAGTGCGTGACGACGATCGCCGTGCACGGCGGCGACGTCCCGACCGGCACCCTCGCAAAGATCGGGCGTGACCTCGAGCCATGCCTTGGGAAAGGATGGTTGCGCACGTGAACGAGACCTACATCGCCACCCTGGAACTCGACCCGCGGTCACGCCAGTGGATGGCCGACATCGAGGGCCTACCGGTCCACACCTGGGGCCGCTCTCTGGCCAAAGTCAAGCGGTACGCGGTGGAGGCCCTCGCCTTGCACCTCGACGTAGCGGAAGCCCAGGTCTCGGGCCGAATCACCTTCCGGCGCCCGCAGTTGCCTGCTCCAGTGCTAAAGGCCCTCGAACAGGCCGACACGGCAAAGACCGATGCCGAGGGAGCAGCGGCGAGGGCAGCCGAGGCCAAGGCTGCGGCCGCCCGGGCGCTCGTCCGCGAC
>PMLI01000480.1 GCA_003158835.1 Acidimicrobiaceae bacterium | reverse complement strand
GACTTGCCGTGGTCGATGTGGGCCACGATCGACAGGTTGCGGATCTTGTCCGGGGTCGTAGGAGGAGAAGGCAGTGTGGTCATCGTGTCGCGGCTCCCAGTGTCGCTTAACGGCCAGCGCCTCGTGAAAGCTGCTAACCTTCAAGACCCTGTGGCGAACATCAAGAGCCAGATAAAGCGTATCGGCACCAACGAGAAGCGCCGGCTTCGCAACAAAGCGGCGAAATCCGAGGTTAAGACCAGGATCAAGACGGCGTTCGTGGCGGCCGAAGGCGGTGCCGAGGCGGAGCCTGACGAGCTGCGCCTCGCCGTGAAGAAGCTCGACAAGGCGGCGGCCCGCGGCATCATTCACCGCAACCAGGCCGCCAACCGCAAGTCCGCCCTGATGCGGTTCGCGGCCCGGAGCGCGGCCGCCACTGCGGCTGTTTCAGAGGTCGAAGCCGCTTCCTGACACCGGCCAGCGCCGTTTGGCACTGGCTAAACGCCGTGTTTGCACGGGCTGGTCTTTGGTCGGCGCCCGACTAGCGCCGCTTATGGCCGGTTCCCCCGGCCGAGGCGGTCGGTGCCCCGCTCCAGGCGCGGCGCGAGAGGCGGCAGAGCCGGGCTACCAGCACTTCTAGCACCAGCTCAGGCGGCCAGTCCATCTTTCCCTTGAGGGCCAGGTCGGCGTCGGCCAGGGCTACGATGGCGTCGCCGGTGGCGCCGGCCCCGAGACGGCGGGCGGCGTCGAGGGCTTTACGGGCAGGGAACGTGCTGCGGCCTTTCGCGATACCCAGCGCCTCCGCCGCCTCCACCTCGGAGTTGATGGCGGGGGACTGCACCCGCAGGACATTGCCGAAGTGGCGGTGCAGGATGGCCAGGACGACCAGAGGGTGGCGGTCCCCGGCCTCCAGGAGGCGGTGCAGCACCTTGAGGGCCACTTCGGTCTGGCCCTTGTCGATGGCGTCGGTGAGGTCCCAGGGAGGCACCGAGCCGGGCTCGCCCAGGTAGGGCCCGAGGTCCTCGACCTCGATGCGGGCGCCGGGGCCGTAGGCCGCTTCCAGCGTGGCCAGGAGGGCGCTCAGGCGGTTGAGGTCTTCTCCCAGGTGCTCCTCCACCATGGCGGCGGCGGCCGGGACGAGCTTGACCGGGGCATGGGCCAGGCGTTGGCTGACCCAGCCGTGGGCCTCCCGGCTGCTGACGTCGGTGTTGACCACCGCGGCCCCGGCCGCTTGCTTGAAGGCGTTGACGAACTTGGAGGGCAGCGCACCTCCGCCCCCGGCCACCACCAGCTTGGTGGTGGGCAGCGGGACCTCCAGATAGGACTCAAGCCGCTTCAGCCACTCGGCCCCGTAACGGCCCGCATCGCGGAGCACGACGACGCGCCGGTCGGCCAGGAAAGGAGGCGTGCTGCAGGCGTCGATCACCACGCCCACCTCCAGATCCTCGCCGCCGTAGTCCTCCAGCACGAGCGAGCGCTCCGCCCCCTCCACCAGCTGGTTGACCAGGTTGGCGACGGCCTCTGCCACCAGCGAGGCGTCTTCGCCGGTCACCAGCCACGCCGAGTGCTCCGGCCCGGACGATGACGTCGCCTCCCCGCCGCCCCGACCTCCGCCGCCCAGGCCCCCCGCAGGCCTGCTCACCGGGCCTCCCGTTTGCCTGCTCATCGAACCTCCAGGATGCCTGCTCGTCGGGCCTCCAGGATCGCGGCCAGCATGTCCCGTACCCGGCCCGTGCCCCGCACGTCGTGGGCGCGCACCACCCGGCACCCCAGGCCGATCCCGAGGGCGTGGGCGGCGGCCGTCGCCTCCCGCCGCTCGGTGATCTCCAGGTCGAGGATGACGCCCAGAAAGGTCTTGTTGGAGGCGGAGAGGAGGAGGGGGTAGCCCAGGCCGGCCAGGGCCCGCGACGCCCGCAGCAGATCGAGCGACTGGGCCGCTGTCTTGCCCAGGTCGAGGCCGGCGTCGACCACCACCCGCTCAGGTGGGATGCCGGCTGCCAGCGCTCTGCCGGCCCGCTCGACCAGGAAGGCGCTGACCTCGCCCACCAGGTCGGCGTAGACCGGCTCGGGGTCCGGTACCCGGGGCGCCAGGCGGATGTGCGTCGCCACCACCGCCGCCCCGCTCGCCGCCGCCACGCTCAGGTAGTCGGGGTCGGCGAAACCGCTGATGTCGTTGCCGAGCACGGCACCGGCCCGGAACGACTCCCGGGCCACCGAGGCTCGCCACGTGTCCACCGAGACCGGTAGGTCGAACCGCTGGACTCGGCCCTCCACCGCGGGCAGGAGCCGGTCCATCTCCTCGCTCTCGGTCACCTCGGGCCCGGGGCCGGCCTTCACCGCCCCCACGTCGAGGATGTCGGCGCCCTCGCCCACGATGTGCTCGGCCCGGGCCCAGAAGGCGCTCCAGTCCCACGTGGCCCCCTTGTCGAAGAACGAGTCGGGGGTGCGGTTGAGGATGCCCATGACCAGCGCCCGGTCGGTGATGTCGTAACGGCGGCGGCCGAGGTGGAGCTCGGTGGCCGGGGGAGCCGAGGTGGGCATGGCGCCAGCTAGGGTACCGCCCCCGGAGGACGGCTCCCGCCGGCCATGTCCCGGGGTCAGGAAAGCCGGCGCCGGCGTCAGAAGAGCCTGGCTGTCAGCGCCTTGCGGTAGGTGGCCACCCGGGGGTCCTCGGGCCCCATGAGCTCGAGCAGGTCGAGGTACTCCTGGCGGGCGGCCGGGTCCTCCTTGACCCGGTCCAGGAGGGCGTCGAGCTTGGCTGTGACCGCGCTGTCCCCGTCGGCGGCCTCGTCGCCCACCCGGGCCAGGGCCTGCAGGTAGCGGACGTCAGGCGTCTCGGGCAAGCGTTCGAGGAGCTGGAGGGCCTCCTTGCGGCTGGGGTCGTTGCCCCGGTCGACCAGGAGGGTGGCCAGGGAAATGATGATCGTGGCGTTGGCCGGCTCGAGCCCCAGAGCCTGGCGCAGGGAGACTTCGTCGCCCGCGGCCAGCAGCTGGTCCACCTCCGTGGGGGCCGGTGCCACCTCGGCCAACCAGGCCCGCACGGCCGGTTCAGGCTTGGCGCCCACGAACTTGTCCACGATCTTGCGGTCGCGAATGGCGTACACGGCCGGGATCGACTGGACCCCGAACGTGGCCGAGATGCGCGAATTGGCATCCACATCGACCTTGGCCAGCACCACTTCGCCCGCTCTTTCGGCCACGACCTTCTCCAGGACCGGTCCCAGAGTGCGGCACGGGCCGCACCACGAAGCCCACAGGTCGACCACGACCGGGACCTGCATGGAGCGCTCCAGGACCTCTGCCTCGAACGTCTCGTCCGTTACGTCTATCGCTACTGTCATCTTTCCTCCGGCGTTCGCCGCCCTGGCTGGCTCTGTCAACCAGCCTGGTGGGTATAGCGTCCCAGGCTAACGTGACATTCCCAAGGCTCGCTTCCCCGGGAGCACGATGACTCTGGCTTCGATAACCAACTGGCCCCGCCTGGAGCACCCGGTGCTCGTCCTTGGGCTCGAGGGTTGGGTCGACGCCGGGTTTGCGGCCGCCACCGCTGTCAATGCCCTGCTCGAGTCGACGCCGCACGAAGTCGTGGCCACCTTTGACGCCGACGCCCTCCTGGACCACCGTTCGCGCCGTCCCACCCTGCGCATCTCGCACGGCATACACGGCCCCCTCACCTGGCCCGAGCTGCGCCTGCTGGCCGCCACCCAGACGGGCGGGCGCTCCTTGCTGGTGCTGAGCGGGCCTGAGCCCGACCTGCGCTGGCACGAGTGGACCAGCGAGGTGGTGGCGCTGGGACTGCGCCTGGGGGTCGAACTGGTGATCGGCATCGGCGCCTTCCCGGCCCCGGTGCCCCACACCCGGGCGGTGAGGCTGGCCGCCACCGCCAACAACGAGGAACTGGCGGGCAAGGTGGGCTTCCTGCCCGCCGCCATGGACGTGCCGGCCGGGGCGCAGGCCGTGCTCGAGGTGGGCTTCGGTGACGCTGGCATACCCTCGGTGGGAGTCTGGGCGCGGGTGCCTCATTACGCCTCCGGCACCCCCTACCCCGAGGCGGCGGCGGCTCTGCTGGACGAGCTGGCCTCGCTCACCGGGGTCGCCATCAACACCGATGCCCTGCACCAGGCGGGCCGGCGGGCGTGCGACCAGATCCAGGGGCTCATCGAGGCCAGCGAGGAGCACTCGGCCATGGTCCGCCAGCTCGAGGAGCAGCTCGACGCCGAAGTGGGCATGTCGGCCACGGGCTTCAACCGCCTGCCTACCGGCGACGAGCTGGCGGCCGAGCTGGAGCGGTTCCTGCGGGGCGAAGGCCGCGAAGGCCGCTGAGGGGTGGCCCCACGCCCGGGCCCGACCTCGCCCCCGGGGGCCGCAGGCGCCGCGGCTCGAGCGCCTAGACGACCACGTCGACCCTAGACCACGACGTTGACGAGGTGAGGCGGCCGGGCGATGACCCGGGCCGGCTGGCGGCCGCCGAGCTGGGCGACCACCTTGGTAGACGCCAGGGCGGCGGCGACGACCTCGTCGGTGGTGGCTGAGACCGCCACTTCGACCTTGTCCCTCAGCTTCCCGTTGACCTGCACGACCAGCGTCACCATTTCTTCGGTCAACCGAGCGGGGTCCGCCTCGGGCCAGGACTGGGCGTGCACCCGGGCCCCCTCCCCATGGCGGCGTTCCCACAGCTCGGCCGTGATGTGGGGGGCCATCGGAGCCAGCAGCACAAGCAGCGTGTCGACAGAGTGCTCCAGGTTGGCCCGGCGGGCGCCCGCCTCGGATTGGGCGTAGCGGTAGAGCACGTTGGTGTGCTCGCGCAAGGCGGCCACGGCCGTG
>PMLI01000339.1 GCA_003158835.1 Acidimicrobiaceae bacterium | reverse complement strand
CGGGGACGCCCGAGGACGTCATCGAGAGGTGCACCGGGCTCATCGAGCACGGGGCTACTCACCTTTCCTTCGGGCCACCGCTGGGAGCCGACCCGGTCCGGGCCGTCGATCTCCTGGGGCGGCGGGTCATCCCCCAGCTGCGCGCCCAGGCGGCGCAGCTGCCGCCGGGCGGCGGGCCCTGACGGGGCGGCGAACTGTCATGGGGCGGCGAACTGGCATGGGGCGGCGAATTGGGGAGGCAGCGGGCATGGAGCTTTGGGACATCCGGGTCACCGTCGAGTCGATCGAGGGCCGGTCGGTCTGCGGCCTGGCCGTCGGCGACTACTTCGACCTGACCCACTCGAGCCATCTCAGCATCCCGGCGGGCCGGCACTTTTGCATTTATGCCCTGGCTGCGGTGCTCCCACTGCTCGCCGCCAAGCAGCGGGCGCTCGCCGCCGACGACTGGCTCGGACGCGAGTCGCGGGTCTGCTGCCCCGATCCGGACGAGCGTCTCGTCATGAGGATCGACCGGCTCCGGCGCGTCGCCCTCGACCCGGCCGAGCTCACATGAGCCCCGCCACCGGCCCAGCTTTGGGATCCGCCCCGGCCCGGGTCGGGCTCGGCTTCCAGTCGGACAAGCACCCTTCCGACTACGAACGGCTCGCCGCCGGAGCCGAGCACTACGGCTTCGACGTGCTCAGCGTGTTCGGCGACCTGTACTTCCAGCCTCCCGTCCCCGCCCTGCTCGCCATGGCCCGCGTCACCTCGACCATCGCCCTGGGACCGGCCTGCCTCAACCCCTACACGCTGCACCCGGTCGAGATCGCGGGGCAGATCGCGGCGCTTGACACCGCCAGCGCGGGTCGGGCGTACCTGGGGCTCTGCCGCGGCAGCTGGCTGGGGCCTCTCGGTATCGATCAGCGCCACAGTCCGCAGACGGTGGCCGAGGCGGCCGCCGTCGTAGCCGCCCTGCTGAGCGGCGACCGCGGCGGGGTACCCGGCGTCCGCTTCGCTCTCCCACCGGGCGCCGCCCTCCGCCAGCCACCGTTCCGGGCATCGGTCCCCCTGCTCATAGGTACCTGGGGGCCCCGCCTGGGCGGGATAGCAGGCGCCATCGCCGACGAGGTGAAGCTGGGCGGATCGGCCAACCCGGCCATGGTGCCACTCATGCGCCAGTGGGCCGACGCCGGCGCGGCAGCCGCGGGCCGCCGTGCGCCGGCCGTAGGTATCGTCGTCGGAGCCGTGACGGTGGTCGACGAGGACGGTCGGCGGGCCCGCGCCCGGGCCCGGCGGGAGGTCGCCATGTACCTCGACGTCGTCGGCAGTCTCGACCCGACGGTCAAGATCCCGGCCGGGCTGGTCGAAAACGTCGGGCGCGCCCTGCGGGGAGGGGGCCCCGAGACGGCCGCGACGCTCATCCCCGACGAGATCCTCGACCGCTTCGCCTTCGCCGGTACCCCGGACGCCGTCGCCGACCATGCCGTCGAGGTGCTGGCGGCCGGGGCCGGCCGGATCGAGTTCGGCACGCCCCACGGTCTGAGCGACGATCGCGGTCTCGAGCTACTGGGGGCCCGGGTGCTGCCGGTCATCCGGGAGGCGATGGGGGACCGTTGAGGCCGGCGCCGGCGTAGCGTGCCCGCAGCTCGTCGGTCCGGTCCAGCTCGGAGCGGTCCCCGAGGCGCTCATAACGGAGCAGCGCGAACGGGACGTTGCCGTTGCGCCAAACCCAGTCGTGGAACTCCCGGAGGGAAAAGGAAGCCCCCTGTGTGGCGCGCACGTCCGCCAGCAGCCGCATGAGCTGCAGCTTGCCGACCGTGTACGACAGCCCCTGGGCGGGGGTGGCGGCGAAGAAGGCCGCTTCGGCCCTCGCCGTCTCCCGGTCCATCGGGACGCGTTGCTCGAGGATGGCTCCCGCCCCATCTATGGAAAGCTCGCCCACGGCGAGGCGGACGTCGACCTCCACCCTCAGGGCGCGCAGACGCATGAAGTTGTAGATGATCCGCCGCGTCACCGGTGCGTCGTCGAACAGGCCCGCCTGGGTGAGCATCTCCTCGTTGTAGAAGGCGATGCCCTCGTTCGGGCACGAGTCGTAGAAGTGCCGGCGGGCCGGGCGCGGGTGGGCCCAGGCCAAAACCAGCTGCTGGTAGTGCGCCCCCTCATGCACCACGCCGACCCGCGGGTCCGCCGCGTTGGCCCGGTAGAAGTACGGGAGCTCGGGCGACGGGGGCGGCACATAGCTCACGCCGTCCTGGTCGAGGCGGTCCGGCCCGGTGAGGTCGTCGCTCACACCGAGCCACCGGACCGGCTCGAGGTAAGGCGGTCGAGGGGCGTTGAGATAGTGGCGCAGCGTGGCGGGCTGGCTCAAAAGGTTGTGCTCCTCGTAGAACTTCCGAACCTCGGCCTCGGCCACGGCTTGGGCGGCGGCCTGCTGCGCCGCGCCGGCGGGCAGGGGCGGCCACGGTGCATCGGGCACCCGGTGATGTTCGAACAACTCGAAAGCGACCGAACGGTCCCACTCCTGGCGGCCGGCCGCCCGGAGCTCGGCCGGCGTGAAGGGCAGGAGGGCGACCTCGTAGAGGTAGCGGGCGAAGAGCGGCTCGCCCACCCCTCCGAGCGGGCGGGCGCCCGGCAGTGCGCCGGCCAGCCAGTGGGCGTATGCGTCGAGCTCGGCCGCCGCGACCTGGCCGGCCCGCTCAATCCGGGTGGCCCACTCCGGGCCTACGAACGGGGCGAGCTCGCCCAGGCACCGCGTGAGGTCACGCCCTGCCGTCGGCGCCACCTCGGCCGCCATCTCCGCCAGCTCGAGGGCGAGCTCCCCGGCACCGTTCCGGCGGGCCGCGTCCAGGGTCGTACCGAACGATCCGAGCCGCAGCACGATCTCGGCGCAGCGCCGGGCGTCGATCGGTGGCGGCGCCAGCAGGAGGTCGTAGATCGTCCCGATCGTCTGGTCGAGGTAAAACCAGGGGTCCCGCTGCCAGGACTTGAGGGCGTCGAGCTCGAAGCGGGCGCGGGCGATGGCACAACCGATGAGGCGGAGGTCGACTTCGTCGGCCCGGTCAAGGCCTCCCGGCTCGGTAGCGTTCCCGGCTCGGGCGTCGAGCAGGGCCAACTGTTCGGTACCGAAGGCGTCGAGGCGGTCCCGGTAGGCGGCCACGTCCCCCGCGCTCCAGGCCGGCCGCCAGCCGACCGGTCGGTCGGTCCGGGGTAAGTCGTCCCTCGAGCGGGGCGCCTGGACAGCACGCCAGTCCCAAAAACGCCGGTCGAGATCGTCGATCGCCTCCCTGAGGTCCCGGTGGTTCATTTCACCGCCGCCTGGCCCGGCTGGCTGCGGAAACAGACCGACTGCCAACCGGGGCCGACCTCGATCGCGACCGGATCTTCGGTCCGGCAGCGCTCCATCACTTCCGGGCAGCGCGGATGAAACCGGCAGCCTGAGGGGGGCCGGGCCGGGTCGGGCACGTCGCCGGGGAGCTCGGACGGCAGCGCCGATCCCGCCCCCGGCCTCGGGATGGCGCCTATCAGGGCGCGCGTGTACGGGTGGGCCGGCTGCGACCAGACGGCCTCGGTGGCGCCGGTCTCGACGATCCGCCCGAAGTACATCACGACCGTGCGGTCCGCGATCTTGCGTACCACCGACAGGTCGTGCGAGATGAAGAGCATCCCGAGGCCCGACTCGGCCACGATGCCGGCCAGCAGGTTGGCGATCTGCGCCTGTGCTGAAGCGTCCAGCGCGCTGATGGGCTCGTCGGCGACAACGCAGCTCGGTTCGGTGGCGAGCACGCGGGCGATCGCAATGCGCTGGCATTGCCCACCCGAGAACTCGTGCGGGAAGCGATGGGCGACGGCGGCCGAGAGCCCGACCCGTTCGAGCAGTGCCGCGACGCGCCTGGTGGCGGCCTCGTCGTCGAGTTTGGCCCCGGTGCCGAGCCGGATCGCATCGGCGATCTGGCGCCCGACGCGCCGGCGGGGGTTGAGCGAGGCATAGGGATCCTGGAAGACCATCTGCAGTGAACGAAGCTCTGGGGACCGGGCCGCCCGCCCCAGCGTCTCGACCCGCTCGCCGCGGTAACGGACCTCGCCCGCGCTCGGGGGGACGAGGCCGACCGCAGCGCGCCCGAGGGTCGACTTCCCGCAGCCTGACTCGCCCACCAGGCCGACGATTTCCCCCGCTTCAACGCTGAGCGACGCCCCGATCACGGCTCGCACGGGCGCGTGGCCCCGCCGGGCGTAGGAGACGTCGAGGTCGTCCAGCTCGAGCAGCCGTCCCGGGCCCGACGTGCCCATCCGGCCGCCCGGCGCGGAGCCGGGTGACGGGGCCGGTTCCGAAGCGAACGACGAGGCCAGGGACGAGGCGGTCATGATCGGCCCACCGGTGAGACCTGTGCCGGACGCGCCGGGAGGGGGTCGACGTCGCAGGCCAGCTGCCGGCCGTCGTCAAGGCTGCGCAACGCCGGCACGGTAGTCCGGCACGACTCCCGGGCCCATTCGCAGCGCGGGTGGAAGGCGCAGCCTCCCGGCATGGAGTCGAGGCTCGGGGGTGCGCCCTGGATAGGCACCATGGCGGCACCGGCCGCCGACGCTCCCGGCAGTGACCGCATGAGACCCTCGGTGTAGGGATGGCGCGGCGTACCGAGCACGGCGGGAGTGACGCCGTACTCGGCCACCCGGCCGCCGTACAGGATGCAGATCCGGTCCGAGATGCTCGAGAGCACCCCAAGGTCATGCGTGATGATCATGACCGAGACGCCCCGTTCGCGCCGCAGCCGGTCCAGCAGGCGCAGGATCCCGGCCTGGACTGTCACGTCGAGCGACGTCGTCGGTTCGTCGGCGATTAGCAAGCGGGGCTCGCAGGCCAGCGCCATGGCGATTGCTATCCGCTGTCGCATGCCGCCGGAGAACTGGTGCGGATGGGCGAAGAGCGCCGTCTCGGGGTCGGGGATCCGGACCGCGGTCAGCATCTCGATGGCGCGCTGGCGGGCCTTGTCTTTCGAGAAGCCGAGGTGGGCCCGGACGTGCTCGGTCATCTGGACGTCGATCCTGAGCAGCGGATGGAGCGAGGTGGCCGGGTCCTGCGAGACCAGCCCCACCTGCTTGCCCCGGACCTCGCGCAGCTGGCGACGCTTCAGCCCGAGCAGCTCCCGTCCCTCGAAGCGCACGCTCCCCGACGTCCGGGCACCGAGCGGCAGCAGGCCGAGAAGTGACAACGCCGTGAGGGTCTTGCCCGAGCCGCTCTCCCCTGCGATCCCGAGGATCTCCCCGGCGCCGATCGAAAAGGAGATGCCGTCGACGGCGCGCCGGATCCCGTGCGACGTTCGCAGGGCCACCGAGAGGTTCTCGACCTCCAGCACCGAGCCCGTGCTCGTCCGCCGATTATCGGGGCCCGTTGGCCGACTGTCAGCGGCCCGGGGCCTGGCCACCGTGGCGGGACCGGTCTCGGGACGGCCGTTCGCGCTCACTTGCGGATCATCCGGGCCGTGCGGGGATCGAGCATGTCGCGCAGCGCGTCACCGACGAAGTTGAAGGCGAGGACCACGGTGAGGATGGCGAGGCCCGGGAACAGGCCGATCCAGAAACTGCTGAAGTTTTGCGCCCCTTCGGAGACCATCGACCCCCACTCGGCGGTGGGCGGCTGGGCGCCGAGACCGAGGAACGAGAGCCCGGACAGCAGCAGCACGGCGTTGCCGATGTCAAGCGCGGCGAGCACGAAGATGGGGCCGGCGATGTTCGGCCTGAGCTCCACCCACATCGTGCGCCAGGCCGACGAGCCGAGGAGCTTCGCCGAGGTGACGTACTCCGACGAGCGTGCGGCGAGCACCAGCCCGCGCGACAACCGTGCATAAGAGGGCCAGGAGACGACGATCACGGCCAGCACGGCGTTGCGCAACTGAGCACCAAGTGCCGCCGCCACGGCTAGTGCGAGGATGATGCCGGGGAAGGCGAACACCAGGTCGGCGATGCGCATGATGATGGCGTCGACGATCCCGCCGAAGAACCCGGCCACAGAGCCGAGGGTGGAGCCGATGACCATGGCCACGGCGACAAGCAGGGCGGCGAGCGGCAGCGAGAGGCGGGCGCCGTACAGGACGCGACTGAACACGTCGCGTCCGATCTCGTCGGTGCCGAACAGGTAGGCGTGGGACGGCGACGCATTGAGCGGGCCGAACTGCAGGTTTGGGGGGTGCGGCGCCAACTCGGAGGCGAAGATGGCGATCACGATCCAGGTGATGATGATGGCAACGCCGGTGAGCGCCAGCGGCTGGCGCCACGGCGGGCGCAGCGCGGCCCGGTCCTGGCGGGTGAGCAGGTCGGCGCCCGGATCGGCCTGGGCCGGGAGCGGCCCCACTTCGAGCGAGAAGGGGTCCCCGGTGCTCACCGGAGCTCGATCCGCGGGTCGAGGACGCTGTAGAGCAGGTCCACCAGAAGGTTGATGAGTATGTAGATGATGGCGACCACGATGCTCACGCCCATGATGGCCGGGAGGTCGAGGTTGATGGCGCTCAGGTAGGCGTACTCGCCGATGCCCGGCCAGGAGAAGATGTTCTCGACGAGCACGGTCCCCGACAGCAAGCTGCCGAACGCCAGGCTCGCCACCGTGGCGATGGGCAGCAGCGCCGGGCGCATGACATGCCTCCTGATCACCGTCCATTCCGACAAGCCCTTGGCGCGGGCGGCGCGCACGTAATCGTTGTTGATGACCTCGAGCACCGAGGCGCGCGTGAAGCGCAGCACCGTCCCCACCGTGAAGATGCCGAGCACGGCGCCCGGCATCACCAGGTGCCTAAGCGCGTTCACAAACAACGGCCACTGCCCGTTCAGCAGTGCGTCAACCGTATAGAGGCCGGTGACCCGGGCCGGGGCGACCAGGCCGGGGCTCAACCTTCCCCCCGAGGGGAGCCAACCAAGGCGGAAAAAGAAGAGGTAGAACACGAACAGCGCCACCCAGAAGGTCGGCATGGAGACGCCGAGGAGGCTGAACACCCGGAGCCCGCCGTCGACCGGGTGGCCCCGGCGCACGGCGGCGAGCACGCCGAGACCGACACCGACGATGACGGAGATGACGATGGCGAACAGGGCCAGCTCCATCGTCGCCGGGACGTACTGGCCGAGGTCGGTCGCCACCGCCCGGTGGCTCTGCTCGGACATCCCGAGGTTGCCGTGCAGGAGCTTCCACAGGTAGATGACGTACTGCTGGGGGACGGGCTTGTCGAGACCGTACTCGTGGTAGAAGGCTTTCACGATGGCCGGGTCGCCCAGGGCGCTCTGGCCCAGGTTGGCGGTGGCGGGGTCGGCGGGGACGAGGTGGGTGAGGATGAAGGCAATGAGCGTGATCCCGACGACAAGGACCGCACCGATACCCAGGCGCCGGGCCAAGAAGCGGCCAAGCCCGGCGGGTGACACCCGCCGGGCCTGACGCTGGTTGATGCGCGGTTGGACTACGGACAACTAGCCAAGATCACGTAGGTCGACCAGCCAGAGGCCATTGGCCTGCAGGTTCTTGATCCCCGTGGTGCCGACGACGACCTCCGCCGGCTGTATGAGCGGGATGAACGGCCCATTCGCGTTCATGGCCCGTTGGTACTGCTCGAAGATCGCCTGGCGGGCCGGGATGCCGGTCGTCTGCGCGGCCTTCGTGGCCAAAGCGGCGATGGTCGGAGCCTCCGCCGCCGTCCACCCTGCCCGCAGCCCGACGAGATTGCCCGGAGCGAACTGGAGGTAGTCGCTCGGGTCCGGGTAGTCCGGGCCCCAGTACCAGAGCCCGAGGGGCTCGGTCCCGGCCCGATAGGTACCGAGGCCGATCTGGACGGACTGGGGCTGGAGCGAGACGTTGATCCCGATCTGCTGGATGTACTGCAACACCCGGGCGGCGGCGTCGTCGAAGCTCAGACCGTTGACCGTGATGCCGGTCGGGTAGGTGAGCTTGAGCGTCGGGTGCCCGAGGCCGGACTTGGCCAACCAGGCCTTGGCCTGGGTGAGGTCGTACTTGGCGTCGGCACTGGCGGGCAGGGCGCCCAGGAAGACGGTCGGGATGATGCCGGGCGACTGGACGGCGCCGGCGCCGGCCAGCTGGAGCATCCCGGCGTAGTCGATCCCGTAGCGCAGAGCCATCTGGAAGTCATGGTTCGGCGTGATCTTCGAAATCTTCGGGTTGTCGTTGGCGAACAGGAACATCACGTTGGGCGACGGTCCCTTGTGGATCTGGACGTTCGTCATGCCAGTGCTCTGGCTCGGGTCGAGGTCCAGGGCGATCTCGTTCACGCCTCGCTGGACGTCGAGCTTCTCGACCGACGCCGTAGCCGTGTTGCGGAGCACGACCGTCGCGTAAGCCGGCTTCGGGCCCCAGTAGCTGGGGTTGGCGGCCAGCACGACCTGCGAGGTCGTGCTGAAAGACTTCAGTATGTACGGTCCCGAACCGGCCGAATTGGCGTTGAGCCAGTTCTCGGCCGTGTCCTTGGTCGAGGCGTTCGAGGCGTCGGTGCCCCCGTGCGCGGCCACGACCTTCTCATTGAGAACGCCCGTGGCCGGGTTCGGCAGGATGTAGGGCAGGCCCGGGTTGGGCGCGCTCGACGTCATGACGACGGTCCCGGGACCGCCGGCGGTGATGGTCTCCCCGCCGAGGAGGAACGAAGGGTTGCCCTTCAGGTTGATCAGCCGGTTCAACGACCACACGACATCGGCAGAAGTGACGGGCGTGCCGTCGGAAAACTTCGCGGCCGGGTTGAGGTGGAAGACGAACTTCCTGGCGCCGTCGAGGGTCTGGTAGGAAGTCGCCAGGTCCGGTACGACGGTCTTGAAGTTGCCGCCGTTGAACGTGACCAGTGTGTCGTAGAGCGCGTTGCACACGAGCTCCCCGGTCGGTTCGAACATGTGAGCCGGATCAGCGGTGACGAGCTCGAAGGAGTTGTCGATGACCAGAGTGCGCCCCGAGCTGGCGGCGCTCAGGGTCGACGCGGTTGCCGACATGCTCGGTACGGTGCCAAGTAGGAGGGCCGACGTCGACAACAGTGCGGCGAGGCCTCCAGCAGCTTGCTTTTTCAAATGTCCTCCCTGGGGTTGAAATTACGGGAGGATTCTGGCCGGTCTGTCGCCCTCCCGCAACGCACCCCGCCCAACCGGGGCCGGGCCCCGGCCACCTCGACCAGCTACCGGGCCGACAGGAGGCCCACGAGGTGCTCGGCGAAGGGTTCAAACCCGTAGCGGACTGAGGCGTGAGGCTTGAGGCGCGAGGCTTGAAAAGAAAGGGCGGAAGCAGGTAGGCGAGATCTCCATCGCGTCCTTGTTTTCCTGGTCCTGGTCCTGGTCCCCTAGTCCCCTAGTCCCTTANNGACCACCGGGTCGTGCTCGCCCACCATGTCCACCCGGGCGTAGCTCACGGGGGCAGGGACAGTGGCGAGGGCGGCCTCGGCGACGTGACGCTGCCGCCCGGTGGACTGGTGGGGGCGCACGCGGCCGCCGTAATGGACCTGGACGCGGTAGTCGCCGGGGACGGGGACCTTGCGGACGGCATGGCTGAACGCGCCCCCGAGGTAGACCAGGCTGAGCTCGCCTTCGTCGAGCACGACCGCCTGGAAAGGCTGAACGAGGGCGTCGCCTTTCGCCACCAGGCCGGCCAGGTGCTCACCGGCCTCGACGGATCCGGCCGGTCCCCGGAACGCGCCGATGGCACCGACCGAGACGGCGGGCTTGATGACCACCTCGCCCCGGTGGGCGGCGAGCTCCGATCGTCGGACCTCGGTCGAGGCACCCCTGCCGACCACCGACGTCGGCACGGTCGGCACGCCCTGGTCGGCCAGCGCCGTGAGGTAGCGCTTGTGGCTGTTCCAAGATAGGACCGACGCCGGGTTGACCAGCATCGTCACCCGTTCGACCTGCTCGGCCCAGCCCAAGAAGGCCTCAAGGTGCCGGAAGTAGTCCCACGGGGAGCGCACCAGTACCAAGGGCACCGACGACCAGTCGAACGGCTCTCCCCACGGG
>PMLI01000027.1 GCA_003158835.1 Acidimicrobiaceae bacterium | reverse complement strand
TTCGGGCGCCGTGCGCATGGTGAAGGAAGTGCTGGCCGCTTGAACCTGGCCCGGGACTGGGACCTTTGCCCAGACGTCGATATGGTGCTGCGGGCGCAAGGTGCCGACCCCGCCGCGGTCAGGGCGCGCCGGTCGAACGCGGTAGATGTGGCCGAACAGGCCATAGCACAAGGGGCGGGGCTGGTCCGGCCGGTCGTAGTTTCCGATGTCTTCGCGGTGGCGGAGTTCCGTCATGAGCAACTGCGCCTGGACGGGGGTGGCCACCTGGCCGGTCCGCTGATCGCCCAGCACTTACGGGCCGCCCAGTCGGTGGCGGTGGCCGTGTGTACGATCGGGCCCGCCCTGGAGGCGGCGGTGTCGGCTTGTTTTGGCGAGGACCCGGCCCTGGGCGTGGCGCTGGATGCCTTCGGCTCGGTGATGGTCGACCTGCTCGCCACGGCGATGTGCCAGGGCGTGGACGACGACGCCGCCGCCCACGGCCTGCGCACCACCGTCCCATTGAGCCCCGGTCTGGTGGGCTGGCCCCTGGCGAGCGGGCAGCGCCAGGTCTTCGCCCTGGTGGACGGGGCCTCTGCCGGTGTCAGCCTGACCCCGGGGTACCTGATGATGCCGCAGAAGTCGACTTCGCTGGTTATCGGCATCGGCGCCGACGTCGAGCACGCCGGCGAGACCTGCGACTACTGCAGCATGGCTGCCACCTGCCGCTACCGAAAAGAGCACACCTCCCACCTAGCCTGAGCCGTTTTTCCGGTTGTAGCCAACCAAGAGGAGTTTGACCATGGAGCAGTACACGAACTTGGCGATCACCGAACTGGACCAGTTCGTGTTCGGTCGTTGCCCCCATCCCCTCAAGGTGGGCCGGGGCCTCACCCTGGGGGCAGGCACGGTGTACCCCGAGCTCAACTTCACCCTGGCCCCCATGGCCATAAACGCCACCACCATGGCCGAGGTGCTCTCTGAGTACGCCCACATGGCCGACCAGGCCTGTGCCCGGGCCGTGGCCCTGGAGGTGCCGGGCCTGGTGATCGAGTTCGAGCTCGTGCCCGACCTCACCTTGCAGCCCGAATGGGGGGCGCAGGTCACGGCCGTGCTGAGAGAGGTGCTGGATAAGTACGCGGCCAGCGACGGGCTGGCCAACGCCCTGCGGGTGACGCCCAACGACATCCGCGAGTTCGTGCGCCCACCTCTGATGCGAGAAGGGCCCAAGTGGGACCAGATGGTCTCGAGCTTCGAGCTGTGCGCCCAGGCCGGGGCCGACCTGTTGTCGATAGAGAGCACGGGGGGCAAGGAACTGCACGACGACGCCCTGCTGAACGCCGACATGGCCGGGTCGGTCTTCGCCCTGGGCGTGCTGGCCTGCGCCGATATGGCCCAGCTGTGGGACATGATCGTCTCCGTGGCCGCCCGCCACGAGGTGGTGGCGGCGGGCGACAGCGCCTGCGGCTTCGCCAATACGGCCATGGCCCTGGCCGACACCCGTCACATCCCCAAGGTCTGGGCGGCGGTGGTGCGGGTGCTCAGCGTCCCCCGCAGCCTGGTGGCCTACGAGCACGGGGGGCGCGGCCCGGGCAAGGACTGCGCCTATGAGAACGTCTACCTGAAAGCCATCACCGGCTACCCCATGGCCATGGAAGGGGCCGAGGCGGCCTGCGCCCACCTCTCGCCTCTGGGCAACATCGCCAAGGCCACGGCCGACCTGTGGAGCAACGAGTCGGTGCAGAACGTGAAACTGCTGGGCGGTATGGCCCCCACCGTCTCCATGGAGCAATTGGCTTACGCCACCCGGCTCATGAACCAGGCCGCTCACGCCGGCGGGGCCAGCCTCCTGCGGGACTGGCTGGTGGCCAGCGACATGGGCCATGACCCCCAGGCCTACGTGCTGCGACCGGACGTGGCCCTGAAGTTGGCGGCCGAGATCGTGGCCGAGCCCACCTCCTACCTGCGTACCCGCCGGGCCGCCCTGGTCGCGCTGGCCGCCCTGAGAGAGGGCCAGGCGGCGGGCGAGTTCTCCCTCACCAAGCCCGAGGCCAACTGGCTGGGCCGGCTCTCCCGCCAGGCCGAGCAGTTGCCCGAGGACGAAGAGCGCTTTATCGCCGAGATGGTGGCCGGGGCCGACCGCCAAAAGGTCCGGCTCGACCAGTACGGGCTCGACGTCTAGGGGCTCGACTTGTAGGGACCGCAGGGGCGGCGGCTACGAGTAGAGGCACTCCCGAGCGGCGTCGACGAACGCCTGCAGGCATTGGGGATCTCCGAAGAAGAAGTGGTCCGAGGGGCAGACGATGTACCCGGCGTGGTCCTGGGTCGCTTCAAAGCACTCAAAGACCTGCCGGCGGGCAACCTCGGGGGTCCCCCTCTCGAACCCGGCGTTCTGGTCGAAACCTCCGATGAAGAACAGTTTTTCACCGGCCCGGCGGGAGGCTTCCCGGAGGTCGCAGTCGCCGCCCATGGCCGGGGGCGTCATGGTCTCCAGCCCATCGGACCCGGTCTCGGCCACGAGGTCGAGCATGGGCATGACACCGCCGCACAGGTGGTACACGACTTTCAGCCCCAGGTCGTGCATCAGGCGCACCTGGCGCTGGTCGTAGGGCAGGCAGTACTCACGGAACATCTTGGGGCTGATAACGGTGCTGGACGCGGCCCCGCCGCCGATCTCGATCATGTCGGCCGGTGTCCCCTCCCACATCCTCATAGCTCGCAGCGTCTTTTGCAGGATGCTCTCCAAGGCATGATGGACGAACTCCGGTTCGTCGTAGGTCAGGTAGATGGCCTTCTCGGTGTCCACCAAGGTGCAAAAGCTCTGCCACGGGCTGCCTTGGCCGGGGCTCAACGGGGTACCGGGACCGAAGGGGTGGCTACGTATGATGCCCTTGTCGCCCAGTCGCGCCTTGACCTCGCGCACCGGTGCCAGGTCGACCGCCACGGGTACCGGGCAAAACTCGTCCCAGAGCTCGAAATCGCGCTGGGTCTTCACCAGGACCTCAGTTGTCCAGGGCGTGAACTCGTTGATGGCGCCGCCCTGGTGCAACTCCCCTTTCGGCGTCGTGATCGTCTCTGCCCACCGGGCGTTC
>PMLI01000356.1 GCA_003158835.1 Acidimicrobiaceae bacterium | reverse complement strand
CTGGCGCTGCGCGGCGTCAAGTTCCGGGCCACCGGCTCGGCCGCCATCCTGCGCCGCAATGTCTGGATCTACGGCGTCGGCGGGGTTGCTGCGCCGTTTGCCTTCATCAAGCTCATCGACCTGGTCCTCACGGCCCTGCACGCCTACTGATGCCTGAAATACCGACCCACGGAGACCGCTGATGCTCACCAACCTGCGCCGTTCAGCCGTAATGGCGGCGATCTGCCTCGTCTTCTTCGGCTTTGTCTACGCCCTGGCTGGCACCGGCGTCGCCCAGGTCCTGTTCCCGCACCAGGCGGACGGCTCGGTCACTTCCCGGGGTTCAACACTCATCGGCCAGAACTGGGCCGCCACCAAGTGCCCCGGGCACCCGCTGGGCAGTTGCGTGTTCCATGGGCGTCCCGACGACACCGGTCCCTATGCCGCCAACCCGAAGACGGGCGCCTCCGGGGGCGACAACCCGCTCGTCGCCGACGGCGTCGCGGGCGAGTCGGCCGCCACCAACCTCGGGCCCCGCTCCAAGGTGCTCGTGGCCAACACCAAGGCGCTCATCGCCTACTGGCACGAGATGGGCGTCCCTGACCCGACCACCGACCTGGTGACCACGTCGGGGAGCAGCTACGACCCGGACATCACCCCAGCCGACGCGCTGGTGCAGATCCCGATGGTCTCCAAGGCCACCGGTGTGGCGCCCGCGGCGCTGCGCCGCCTGGTGGCCGAACAGACCCACGGAGCCGAGCTCGGCTTCCTCGGGAGCAGCTACATCACCGTGCTGCAGCTCAACGAAGGGCTCGCTAGTCTCGAACACCAGTGAGCACGGGCCGCGTGGACCAGGACACGGCCGAGGTCGTCGCTCCGGCTGGCCATTTCCGCATCTACCTGGGGGCCGTCGCGGGCGTAGGCAAGACCTACGACATGCTCAATGAAGGCAGGCGCCGGCGCGAGCGCGGCACCGACGTCGTCGTCGGCTTCGTCGAGAGCCACAAGCGGCCCCTGACCGAGGCGCTCCTCGAGGGCCTCGAGATCGTGCCTCGTGCCGTGGTCGAGTACCGGGGGGCCCGGTTCGAGGAGATGGACCTCGACGCCGTGCTGGCCCGCCATCCCAAGGTCGCTCTGGTCGACGAGCTGGCCCATACGAACGTCCCGGGCGCGGGCAGGCACGCCAAGCGCTGGGAGGACGTCCTCGAGCTCCTGGACGCAGGTACCGACGTGATCACCACGCTCAATATCCAGCACATCGAGAGCCTGGCCGACGCCGTGGAGCAGATGACCGGGGCGCGCGTGCGTGAACGTGTGCCCGACTGGGTGGTGCGCAAAGCCAACCAGACCGAGCTGGTCGACTCGTCTCCCGAGCAGCTACGCCGGCGCATGTTGCACGGCAACATCTACCCGCCCGAAAAAGTTCCGTACGCCCTGGCCCATTTTTTCCAGACCGACAACCTGATAGCGCTGCGCGAGCTGGCGTTGCGCTACCTGGCCGACGAGACCGACGAGGAGCTTCTAGAGCACCTCCGCCAGCACAGTGAGAACCGCCTGTTCGAGACCAGGGAGCGGATCCTGGTGGCGGTTACCGGCGCCCCCGGCACCGACGTGCTATTGAGGCGGGCGGCCCGCATGGCGTCGCGTGCCAAAGGCGAGCTCAACGTGCTCCACGTCAACGCCGCGGATGCCGCCCCGCTGAAGGACAAAGCCGGTTTCGAGTCGTTGCGCGCCCTGGGGCGCGACCTCGGTGCTCACTGGCACGAGGTGGCCCACCCCGACCCGGCCGTGGCGATCACCGAGTTCGCCAAACAGCACCAGATAACCCAGATCGTGATCGGCTCCAGCCAGAAGAGCCGCTGGCAGGAGATGAGAGGCGGTGGCCCCATTTCGCGCCACGTGATCCGCAAGGCGGGCGACCTCGGCATCGACGTCCACGTCATCGCCCGCCGTGAGCTGCCGGCGGGTTTCGAGCAGGGCCCCGAGTTGACGGACCAGGGCTAGTTTTTTTCCGTGTTGCGCTGGGTCCGGCCGACCACGAGCCGGGACGCGACTATGAAGACGAGCACGAGCACCACCAGGATGAGGGCGGCGTCGTACGAGAGGTCCTGCTGGCCCTTGAAGGGGGAGTTGTAGAAGGTCCACACCGCGTACGTGAGGTAACCCACCGGCGCGTGCGTGAGATGGAGGGTCGGCAAACTGTTGGTGAACCCGGCTGTGTAGAGCAAGGGGGCCGTTTCGCCTACCGATATGGCCAGCGCCACCAGCAAGCCGGTCGTAATGCCCGGCAGGGCCGCTTTTATGGTGATCCGGCTCAGGGCGCGCAGCGGGGACATACCGAGGGCGTCGGCGCCTTCCCGATAAGGCGTGGGTACCTGGCGCAGGGCGGCCTCGGTGGCCTTGGCGATGTAAGGCACCGTCAGCGCCGCCAGCACGATCAGGGCGGCCGCCAGAGAGTACTGCCAATGCAGGGCGATAACGAGGGCTATGTAGCCTACGTAGCCGAGCACGATCGAAGGGATGCCGGCCAGGACTTCGGACGCGCCCCGCAATAAAGTCCCCACCACCCCCCTGGCGTACTCGGCCAGGTAAATACCCGACAGTATGCCCACGGTGCCAGCGACGATGGCGACGCCGGCGACGATCAGCAGCGTGCCCACGATCTCATTGGCAAGGCCCCCACCGGTGGCGGTCGTCGACTGGGTGAGGACGCTCCAGCGCCAGACGGGCAGGGCCCGGCTCACAACGCCCCACAACAACCACACTATGGGGATGGCGACAAAAGCTACGGCTAGGAAGCAGCAGCCCCATCCGGCCAGGTAGCCGGCTCGCCGGCGCCAGTCGGGCTTGCCGTAGAGGTCAAAAGCCGGGTCGGCCGGCGGGCGGGCGGGCGCGGGCGCGGGCGCGGTCACGGCCTATACCCCCCGTCCGACCGGTAGGGCGGTGCCGCTCACCTTGCGCACCAGCAACCGGGCCCCGACGTTGGCCAGCAGGGTGATGACCGCCAGTACGAGCGCAAATTCGGCCAGTGTCCTCAGCTCGAAACCGGTGCCGTCGCCCAAGGAGCCGTCCAGTTGCTGGACGATGGTGGAGGCAATGGTGCCGAAGGTGCCGAAGATATTGGTCGGCATCGTGGCCAGCTGCGAACCCGAGACCATGGCCACGGCGATGGTCTCACCCAGCGCCCGGGCCAGGCCCAGGACGGATGCACCGATGATCCCGGCCCGGATCCAGGGGAGGCTGACCTTGCGTGCCATCTCGAAATCGTTCATCCCGAGCGCCAGTGCGCCTTCTTTGGGCAGGCGCGGCACCTGGCGCAACAGATCCCGCGACGTGGCGGCGACGATGGGGATTATCATCACGCCCAGCACCAGGCCGGCCGACAACAGGCCTTCACCGGCCGGGACGTACCCGCGGAAAAAGCTGAGCACAGGAACGTCGGGGAAGTGGTTGGCGATTATCGGGTCGATATCGCGGGTCAGGAAAGGCCCAAAAGTCAGGATCCCCCAGAGGCCGAACACGACGCTCGGGATCCCGGCCAGGACTTCCATAAAGATCCCTATCCCGTGGGAGATCCGGGCCGGGAGCTTCTCGACTATGGCCAGGGCCGCCCCGACCGACACGGGCACGGCGAACAGGACGGCAATGGCCGAACTGGCGAGAGTGCCGACGACGAGCGGAAGAGCACCGTAGCGGGCGCCGATGGGGTGCAGGACGCCGCCTGTCTTTACGGCGCTGCCATAGGTGTTGCCCGGTCGCCAGTCGGTCCGGGTCAGGAAACCGAAGCCGTTGTACCTCACCGCCGGCAGGGCCTTCCAGGCCAGGACGGCCAGGATGGCCACCAGGGCGGCCAACGGGATAATGGCAGCGATCGCCGTTACGCCCCGCAGCGCCGCCGTCTCCTGCGTGAACCACCTCCACAACTGGCGGAGGTGGTTACGGTGGGGACCGTCGGCGGCGTTGAGGGGTAGCCCCGTGCCCCCCGGCACGTGGTCTGGAGTGGTCAGAGTCATCGAGCTTTGCTGTCGTGTCCTTTTCGGCTACCGGAACTAGGTGACGGGAAGTGCGCCAGGTTGTGTCCCGGCATGCTCTTCGGTGAAACCCCGGGCCGGCCGCGCCGCCGGCCCGGGAAATGTCACCGGAATGCTAGCCGGCGATCTGGGCGATTTGTTTTTGCGAAAGCACCCTGATGGCGGCCGGCAGTGGTTGGAAATTGACCTGGTTCAGGAAGGTGCCGCTGCTCCCCTTGGTCGGGTCAATGGCCCAGTTGAGGAAGGCCTGCACGGCCTGGGCCTCCTGGGTGCTGGCCTCCTTGGGCGGGATGATGCCGTACTCGTAGTTGACGATGGGATAGCCGCTGGGAGCCGAGTCGTAGATCATCGACAGCGTCTCGCTCGGCGGTGTCTTGGCTTGGAGAGCCTGGGCCTCGGCGGCAACCGTGGCCGGGGTGGGCAACTCGTAGTTGCCCGAGGCGTTCTGGAGCTCGGCCAGGCCCAAGCCGGCGGCCTGGACCTTTGACTCGTAGCTGATGCCGATGTAAGTGATGCAGCCCGGGGTGGCCTGGCAACCCGACAACATGCCGGCGTTGCCCGATTCGCCCAGGCCGTTGGAGATCGACGGGAAGCTGATGCTCGTCCCGTAGCCGATGTTCGCCCCCCAGCCTTTGGGGTCGGCGGCGGACAGGTACGAGCTGAAGATGAACGTGTCGCCGCTGCTGTCAGCGCGGTGCAGCACGACGATCTTGTCCGCCGGTATGGCGAGGCTTGGGTTCAACGCCGTGATGGCCGGGTCGTTCCACTGCGTGATCTTGCCCTGGTAGATGCTGGAAAGCACCTGCCCATTGAGCTTGATGTGGCCCCGGAAGAAGGGGATGTTGTAGTTGACCATCTGAGACGATATGGCCAAAGCGATGTTCTTCATGCCCGGGAACTGGGACAGCTGCGAGCTCGACAGGTAAGCGTCCGAGGCGCCGATGTCGACGACGCCCGATGCCGCATCGGTGACGCCCTTGCCCGAGCCGCCGCCGCCGGGCGTCACGCTGGCGTTCGAGTACCGCTGATGGTAAGCCGTGGACCAGAGCTCGAAGAGGGGCAGGAGAAGCGTGCTGCCCTCCTCGGTGATCCCGACCGACCCGCTGGGGGGCGCCTCATTGGGTACGGTCGTCGTCGGGGCCGGCTTGGGCTTGGGCTTGGGTTTGGCCTTCTTCTTCTCGATCTTTCCAAAGGCGATCTCGGTCGTGCGCCCGGTGCTGGCCGAGGCTCCCGCCGCCGTTACAGCCGCGGTGGTCCCCATGGCCAGCATGCCGGTGGCGAGGGCGACGGCGGCGAGCAGGATGCGACGTCGCCGGGTGATGGACGGTCGTGCGGAAATGGACATTTTGGACGTGGTCCTCCTAAAGACGCGCCTAAATAAAGGGGCGGTTCCGGGCAGGGATAGTAGGTGCGGCGCCACCTACTCTGAGTTGCCGCCCGGCGCCGTTACCCGGGCAGTTGTTTAGCCCATGCGGCCGCTGACGTACCGCGCCGTCTCGGGCTGTTGGGGGTCATCGAAGAGCTCGGCTGTGCTCGTGAACTCAACCAATTTCCCTTGGTAAAAAAAGGCGGTCCGGTCCGATAGCCGCCGGGCCTGGCCCAGGTTGTGGGTGACGATGATGATCGTCAGGGCCGGCACCAAGCTACGGATCATGGCCTCGATGTTTTCGGTGGTGACCGGGTCGAGCGAGGAGGTCGGCTCGTCGAGCAGCAGAACGCCCGGCGACAGGATGAGGGCGCGGGCGATCGCCACGCGCTGCTGCTGACCGCC
>PMLI01000053.1 GCA_003158835.1 Acidimicrobiaceae bacterium | reverse complement strand
CATCTGGGAGCGCCCGGCGTTGTGCACGCACATGAACAGCACTTCGGGGACCTGTTTCATCTCGCTCCTTCGGGTTTCATCTCGCTCCTTCGGGTTGTGCGATTACGGCCGTACGAGGTGCGGGCGGGTAAAAGCAGCTCCGAGCCCACAGGGCCACATAGACGAGACCCACGAGCACTGGGACCTCGATGAGCGGACCGACGACGCCGGCCAGGGCCTCGCCGCTGGTGACGCCGAAGACCCCGATGGCCACCGCGATGGCAAGTTCGAAGTTGTTGCCGGCGGCGGTGAACGCCAAAGTTGCAGTGCGTTCGTAGGGCAGGCCCAGGGCACGGCCGAGGAGGAACGAGCCGCACCACATGAAGGCGAAGTAAGCCAGCAAAGGCAGCGCGATGCGGGCCACGTCGCCCGGCCGTGAGGTGATCGTATGGCCTTGGAGGGCGAAGAGTATGACGATGGTGTACAGCAGGCCGTAGAGAGCGAACGGCCCGAGCCTCGGCAGCAACTTGGCCTCGTACCACTGGCGGCCTTTGGTGCGCTCGCCTATAACCCGGGTGAGGAAGCCGGCCACCAGCGGTACCCCGAGGAAGATGCCGACCGTGCGGGCGATGGCGCCCATCGAGACGTGCAGACCGACGCTCGACAGTCNNTTCCAGACGATGACCATGGCGATGCAACGGGCCAGGCCGACGATGATCAGGCCGGTACGATAAGCCGGCTGGTCGGCCAAGAGCAGCCAGGCCAGGGCGAACATGACGGCTGGCCCGACCAGCCAGTTGAGCACCAACGACGACACCAGCATGCGCCGGTCCCGGGTGACCGAGCCGAGCCGGCCGTAGCGTACCTTGGCCAGTACCGGGTACATCATGACCAGCAGGCCGACGAAGATGGGTAACGACGTCCCCGAGGTCACCTGGATGGCGTCCAGGTGCCGGTTGAGGTCGGGGACGGCTCGGCCCAGCCCGAGGCCGAGCGCCATGGCTAGGAGGATCCACGCCGGGAGGAACCGGTCCAGGAAGGACAGGCGGGCGATGACGGGTTCATCGTCGGTGACCACGCCGGGTTGTTCGGCCAGGAGCGTCACTGCCGCCACCCCTTCGCCGTGTAAGGGTGCCTCAGCAACAGGGCCCCGTCACCGGGTCGTGGTTCTCGATTAGCACGAGCTTCAAAGGTGGGTCGGCGATGCCGAAGTCGGCCACGGGCCATGGGCACCTCCTGGTAGATTGACGGCCGTCGATATCAGTATGGCCAATACATCGATCATTGTCAATACGTTGGGAGGGTGGGATGTCGGGCACTTTGGACGTCCAAGAAGCGGTGGCTGGGTTGTGCTGCCCGCCGGTCACTGGGGCGCCCCTGAGCGGCGAAGCCGCCGCCGAACTGGCCCGGGTCCTGGCTGCCCTGGCCGACCCCGTGCGCCTGCGGTTGTTGTCCCTGGTCGCCTCCCGGGCCGAGATTTGCTCGTGCAACCTGGAAGGCCCGCTCGGAAAGAGCCAGCCCACCATTTCGCACCACACCAAGGTCCTGGCCGACGCCGGCCTGATCATCGGTGAAAGACGGGGCCGTTGGACGTGGTGGCGGGTGGACGCCGGGCGTCTGGCCGCCGTCCGGGAGGCCCTTGGCGGCTGACGGGCGGCTCGCTGATCAGGCTTCAAGATGGCGGGCATGCAAGAGGGTGAGGCCGTGTACGAGCGGGGCTCGTAACGACAGTCAGTTTGAAACTACGCACGCGAGGTCGCGCCGATGACGCGTTTGTCAAGTCCAGCCCGAAGCCCTTCTTGGGAAGCGAGCGTCTTTCCCAAGGGTCGAGCACGGCCTCAGCGCCGCCGAGCAACGCGCCGCCGACCACCGCCTTGGCGAGGCGGCGGCCGCTCTGGCCAACCTGAGCCAGCTTGTGGCGCGTAGCCTCGGGCGTGGCCTCCGCGTTGTTCGGGGCCTCGGCAGAGTGAAGCGTCCGGGGGAAGGGCCCACCGTTGCTGTAGCGCGCCCGGGCCGAGCACTAGAGGGGACGGACAGTGCAGTACATGCTGATCCACGCAGTCGACGGAGAGATCGCTGCCGCCAAAGGCTGGGACGCCGAGGCCCAAGCATCCCTCGAGGCCTGGCTCGACGAGACAATAGGCGGCGGCGTCAACTTGCACGGGAGCCGACTGGGCCTGGTCAGCGACGCGACCACGATCAAAGTGCGCAGGGGCGAGCTTCTCGTCACCGACGGGCCGTTCGCCGAAACGAAGGAGCAGATCGCCGGCTTCGACGTCCTCGACTGCTCCGACCTCGACGAGGCCATCGAGGCAGCCAGCAAGCACCCCCCGGCCGCGCCGGCGGCGGCGAAGGTCGTTGGGACGTTCCCGTCACGATCACTCCGAGCATCCCGCTGCCAGACTGGTAAGTCCCCAAGACAGCGCAACTCTGGGCGGACGCGCACACAATGGGGCCCCAGGGAGACGGTGATGGTGGCGTCCTCGTAGTCATCCCCTCGACGCTGGACGGTGTGAGGTTACCAATGGCCACTTTGAGTAGCACGTCTGCTCCCCAGACGCGTAAGGTTCCCTACCGCCAGTACTTCGTAGAGCCTAACGTCGAGGAGGACAATGCACTATTTCAAGGGTCGCCGCGCCTGCTGCGCCGACAGACTGTCGCCACGTCAACACCGGCAGCCAGCCGGAAGAAAGGACATAAATATGATCACAATGCGGCGCCCCGGACGCAGCCGTTCAAGGATAATGGCGCTGGCTGCCGGGTTGGTGGTAGTCACCTCTCCCGCACTGTTCCTCAGTCCGCTGATCGGACAGGCGTCAGCACAGGGCCCGTCGGTCACCGACCAAGGTGCGTCGGTTACCTACTACAACGGCGTCCAGTTGAACGGGACGCTAAACGACGGCGGCGACCAGGTGATATACGCTGTCAACTACGGGCCCGCCAGTACGACCAACTTCACCACCACAGCCCCGGCCAGCACCTTTCAGACGTCGATATTCAATCAGCCTTCAGGCACTGGGGCCAGCGTCCCCATCACGGCGACGGTAGACCAGCTGCTGCCCAGCACCACGTACGCGTACCAGTGGACGATTTACGACCAGACACAAGGCACCACCATCACGGGGGCGAC
>PMLI01000186.1 GCA_003158835.1 Acidimicrobiaceae bacterium | reverse complement strand
TTGGGCACGAAGTGGCCGTCCATAACGTCGACGTGGAGCACGTCGGCCTCGGCGCGGACGCGATCTATCTCGTCGCCCAGACAGGCGAAGTCGGCCGAGAGTATCGACGGCGCGATGCGCACCCGCCCCGGCGCCGTCCCGGCGGCTTCGGTAGCCATGCGCGCCGAACCTAGTCCGCCGCGGCTCGCTGCGGGCGGACCGCGCCCTCAGGCCGGGGGGTCAGGGCCGGCATAGGGCGACGACGTACATCCCGTCGGTCCCGGCCGCTTGGGGCAGGAGCAACGCCCCCCGGCCGAGCGGCTCCCACGGCGGTCCCGGGGGGCGAGCCGGCTCCCAGCCGGCCGTGATCGCGCCGTCGCCACCCGGCCGGCGCCCCCCGGCCAGCCACTCGTCGATGTCGACCGTCTCGGCCCGGGTCAGGGTGCAGACGCTGTAGACGAGCACACCACCCGGCGCCACCAGGGGAGCCGCCGCGCTCAGCAGCCGGCACTGCAGCGAAGCCAGGCGCCCGACGTCCTCGGGACGGGCCCGCCAGCGGGCGTCCGGCCGGCGCCTGAGTACCCCCAGGCCGCTGCAGGGCGCGTCCACCAGGGCGGCGGCGAAGGTCTGCGGGCGGAACGGCGGCTGCGTCCCGTCTGCCACGACCACGGCGACGTTGGGGAGCCCGAGGCGCTCGGCATTACCCACCACCAGCCTGGCTCTGCCCTCGGCCACGTCCACGCCGACCACGAAGGGCGAACCGTGAGCGAGGTACGTCGCCTTGCCCCCCGGGGCCGCGCACAGGTCCAGTACCGGCCCGGGCCGCCCCTGGAGCAGGCCGGCGACGTACTCCCCCACCGCCTGGCTACCGGCGTCCTGGATGTAGCCGTCCGGACGGGTCGAGGGCGAGGCGGCCTGGTTCATCTGCTCGAGCGCCGCCAGGGCACGGTCAGCGCCCAAGTCCTCACCCAGGCGGCTGATGACCCAGTCGGGGTAGCTCAGTTTCGTTCCCGGGTTGGGCCAGCGGACCGGGCCGGCCGCGATCAGGTCCGCTATGCGCCGGAGCACGGCATTGAGGAGCGGCCTGGCCCGTTGCGGGCACTCGGCCACGGTGGCGGACACGGCCGCGTAGGCCGGCACCCGCATGAAGGCAAGCTGGTAAGCGCCCGCTCGGGCCGCCGCCCTTACGGCCGGCTCCAGGGGCCCTTTGGCAAACTGGCCCACCAGCCAGTCACAGGCACGGCACATCCGCAACGTCCCGTACGCCAGCTCGGTGGCGAAACCCCGGTCCCTCTCGTCGAGGCTCGAAGCCGAGAGCATTCGCGGCAGGACCAGATTGGCCCGCTCCCCCTCCTCGGCCGCGATCAGGGCGCTGATGGCGATGCCCCGCGCCGTAGGCCGGGCCGTCCTCACTGGTCGCTTGCCCATGCGCTCGTCACCCGCCCACGCGCCCGCCCG
The DNA here is from genome assembly GCA_003158835.1 of Acidimicrobiaceae bacterium. Lineage (GTDB taxonomy): Bacteria > Actinomycetota > Acidimicrobiia > Acidimicrobiales > Palsa-688 > Fen-671. The sequence continues at coordinate 8,260 of PMLI01000186.1, read as the reverse complement.
GCCCGGGCCGGACGCCGCGGGCCCAATCGGCCCCGCTCATGGCGGGCTTGCCTTCAGGTTGCACGACTACCAGCTCCAGCACTCCGTCACCGGTACCCACCCTGTTCCCCCGGATCTCCCCGGGCAAAAGGTCGCCCTCGTCGGCGAGCACGCGTGCCCGGTGGACGAGCAGGCGCTTGCCCCGCCACGTCGTCCAGGCCTTTCCCACTCTTACCTGCCGGTTGCACACCTCGGCCGCCTGGCTGAAATCGAGGCGGAGGTCGCCGGGACCGAGCTTGGCCGCATGGGTTGCTTCGCCCACCTGTGGCTGCGGACCGCCCAGGCCGGCCCCGAGCCGGGCCACCAGCAGTTCGTTGCCGATCTCGCCCAGGCGCCCGCGCAGTTCGTCGGCCGTCTCGTCCCGGCCGATGGGGGTGGCGGCATGGTCGTAGACGGGGCCGGTGTCGAGCCCCTCTTCGAGCGCCATGAGGCATACGCCGGTCTCGGTATCGCCGGCCAGGAGCGCCCGTTCGACAGGTGCGGCGCCGCGCCAGCGGGGCAAGAGGGAGAAGTGCACGTTCACCATGGGCAGCGCCGCCAGTACCTCGGGCCTTATCAGTCTCCCGTACGCCACCACGACCCCGAGCTCGGCGCCCGCGCCCGTCACGTCGGCCGCCCGGTGGCTGACGGGCAAGCCCATGGCCAGCGCCGCCTCCTTCACCGGGCTCGGGCTGGCGACCGGGCCCCGCCCTCTCCTGGCGTCCGGCCTGGTAACGACGAGCCGCACTTCATGGCCGGCACCGACCAGCGCCCGCAACGTCCCGGCGGCCACCGCGGGCGTGCCCAGGAAGGCCAGCTTCACGAGGGGGGCTGGCCCCCCGGGCCTGCCTCGCCCTCGGACCGCCGGCGCAGCTCGCGCATCGCCGTCTTGCGCTGGTCGGCGTCCAGCAGTTCCAGCAGCAGCCGCCCGTCCAGGTGGTCCAGCTCGTGCTGGTAGAGGGTCGCCTCTAGTTCGTCCGCCTCGACGGAGACCTCGTTGCCATCCAGGTCGAGGCCTTTGATATGGACATGCTTGGGCCGGTTGATGCGGAAGTACAGCCCCGGCACCGACAAGCAGCCTTCCTCGTGCTCCCATTCCCCATCAGCCTCGTCGATCACCGGGTTGATCATGGTACGAGGGCCGCTCTCGCCTATTTCATAAACGAAGAGCCGCCGGCCCACTCCGACCTGCGGGGCCGCCAGGCCCAGGCCGTGCGCCTCCTTCAAAGTGGCGTGCATCTCTTCGGCCAGGTGCGCGACACGGCCGTCGATTTCGGTGACCTCTTCGGCCCGCCGTCTGAGTACGGGGTCTCCGAAGGTCCGGATCCGGAAGGGGGCCATGGCCACAGTTTACGGTCCGGCCCGGGCCGAGCTAATGCCAGCCCGGGCCGAGCTAGTGCCGGTGGCGCGCCAGTCCAGCACTAGGCTGGCGCTCCGGATGGCCGACCACTACTTCGCGGCGACGCCGTCCTCACCGTCGCAGCCGGATGCCGTCCAGCTACACCTTGCCGACATGCAGATGACGCTGCTGACCGACCGGGGCGTGTTCTCGGGACACCGGGTGGACCCCGGGACGATGGCGCTGTTGCGGGAATGCGCCCCACCCCCACTCGAGGGCAACCTGCTCGACCTGGGGTGCGGTTACGGCCCTCTGGCGTGCGCCCTCGCCCACCGCGCCCCGGGCGCCGTCGTCTGGGCCGTCGACGTCAACTCCCGGGCCCTCGAGCTGACCGCCGCCAACGCCGCCGCCCTGGGGCTGGCGAACGTGAGAGCGGCCCGGCCCGAGGAGGTCCCACCGGAGACGGTCTTCACGGGCATCTGGTCCAACCCTCCTATCCGGGTCGGCAAGGCCGCGCTGCACGAGCTCCTGTCCGCGTGGATGGCGCGCTTGGCCCCCAGGGCCAGCGCCTGGCTGGTCGTCAACCGTCACCTCGGTGGGGACTCTCTGGCGGCCTGGCTGACCGACCGCGGTTGGCAAGTGCGCCGGGCGGCCTCCAAGTCCGGGTACCGCGTGCTCCAGGTGACCAGATGAGCCGGACCGGATGAGGCAGCTCGGCCAGACGGACCTGAAGCGGCTCCACCGCGACTGGGGCAAACGGGCGACCGGTCGCGTCGCTCTGCTCCTGGACGGGGTGAGCTCGCCGTTCAACGTGGGGTCGATAGTGCGGACCGCAGCCGCGTTCCGGGTCGAGCACCTCTACCTGGCGGGCGGCGCCACGTCGCCGGCCGCGGCCAAGGCCGGCAAGACGGCCATGGGCACGGAGCGCTACCTGTCATGGTCGACCTTCGAGCGCGGCGCCGACGCCGCCGACGCCGCCCGGGAAGACGGGTACTGCGTACTGGGCCTCGAGCTGGCGGACCACGCCGTACCCCTGTTCCAGATTTCGGTAGGGCCCGACGTGTGCCTGGCCATCGGTCACGAAGACCGTGGCCTGACGACGGCCACGCTGGCGGCGTGCGACGCCGTCGCCTTCATCCCGCAACTGGGGCGCGTGGGCAGCCTCAACGTGGCCACTGCCGCCGCCATCGCCATCTTCGAGCTGCGCCGGCGCGACTGGTCCGGGGCCGGACGGCCATGACGAGCTGGGCCATGACGGGCCGGCCGGAGCTGCCCGCCGGGCCGGCCGGGCAGCCGTGAAGCTGATGAACGCCCTGCGGTGGGCGGCCTTGACTTCTGGTGGCGTTGTGGCCGCCTCCGAGTTGCTGCATTGGAGCGCCTCGGGATGGGACCTGGCGGCGCCGGCACCGCATGGACGGTGCGCACTGATGGTCCTGGGCTACCCGACCAAACGCAGTGGCGACCTGCGGGCCGTCCAGCGCTGGAGAGTCGAGATGGCCAAAAGGGCGCTGGACCTGCTCGACGCCGAACTCATCGTCTTCAGCGGCTCGGCGTCCAAAGGCAGGCCGGCCGAGGGGGACGCCATGGCCGCTTACGCGGCTGTCCTGGGCGTGCCCGCCCGCCTCATTGCAACCGAGAGCCGTGCCTCCACGACGTGGGAGAACGTCGAGTTTTCCTTGCCGATGCTCGAGAACTTCGACCGGCTGGCGTTCGTCTCGGACCCGCTGCACGCCGCCCGCGCCCGCCGGTACCTGAGGGTACAGCGCCCGGACCTGGCCGGCCACCTGGTCAGCGCCGGTGAGTACCGTTTCTTGGAGCGATGGTGGCTCAAAGTACCGGCGGCCGGGTACGAACTGCTGGAGCTCTACCGCACCAGACGCTCGATGCGCCGCTCCCCGGTCGACCTGGCGCCACCCTCGGCCAGGTGAGCCGCCCCCCCGGGGGGCAGGACGGGCGGCCCTCCCCATCCCGGTTTACCCGCCCCCCATCTGGCATTGTGGACGTCACTGACTAGTCGGACGGACGCGGGCCCGGAGGGCTCGAGCGGCGTTAGGAGGCGCCGGCACTTGCAGAACGGACCATGGGAGGAGCACTAAAAGGCCGATGGCGCGCCCTGTCGGGTCAGCCGCACATGTGGACGCGCCCACGCGCCCGGCTTGGCGCTGACGCCCCCGTGGCGGCGGGTATAGCGCCCGGCGAAACCCGCCGGTCCGGGCCGACCGGCCCACTGCAGGTCCGGGCCTTCCGCTGGCTGTTCGCAACCGCGCTCGTCTCGAACGTGGGGGTGTGGATGTGGTCGGTCATGGGCGGGTACGTCATGGCCCAGCTCACCCATGTGCCTTCTCTCGTGGCCGCCCTCCCGGTCGCCCTGGCCCTGCCGGGGGTCATCTTCGCCCTTCCCGCCGGGGCCGTGGCCGACGTGACCGACCTGCGCCTGGTGGTGCTCTCGTCGAAGTTCCTGTACCTGCTCGGCATGGCGGGCCTCGCCGTGCTGGCGCTCGGCGGGGCCCTGTCGCCCTTCGCGTTGATCGTGTTCGCGGCATGGCTCGGCACCGTTGGCACGTTCTCGTCTCCGGCGTACTGGTCCACCATCCACCAGCTCGTCCCCGAGCGACTGCTGTCCCGGGCGTTCAGCCTCGACGGCCTCCAATGGAACATCGGCCAAGTGATCGGGCCGGTCCTGGGCGGCGCCCTGCTGGCCGCCCTGGGCGCCGGCGGGATGTTCGCCATCGCCGCGGCGCTGATCTCGACCATCGTCGGCTTCCTGTTCATCTGGCGGGGCCGCCAGCGGAGCCGGCTCACCACGCCCGGCGAGGGCAGCGCCGAAGCCGTGATCGGAGCGGTGGCGGCCGGGCTGCGGTACCTGGGCAACGCCCCGGTGCTCCAGCTGATCTGCTGGCGGACGGTCCTGTTCGTCCTGCCCGCCGGCGCCCTCACTGCCCTGCTGCCCCTGCTCGGGTCGCGCGTCCTGGGCCTCGGCTCGGTCGGCTATGGTCTCCTGCTCGCCGCCGTCGGCGCCGGTTCGGTGAGCGCCGCCCTCGTCCTGCCCAGGCTCCTGGAGCGCTTCCCGCTGGACCCCATGCTGGCCGTGGCCAGCATCTTCTCGGCCACCGGGACGGCTGTGCTGGTCCTCCTGCACCAGAGGGCGGTGGCGGCGGTCGCCCTGGCCGTTATCGGCGCCGCCTGGCTGGTGTCGCTGACGACCCTCAACCTGAGCGTCCAGCAAGCGGTGCCCCGCTGGATCCTGTCCAGGGCCCTGGGCGCCTACCTGATGGTGTTCCAGGCGTCCGTGGTTTTCGGCGGCCTCCTGTGGGGCGCCGTGGCCGACGTGCTAGGCGTACGTACCACGCTGCTCATCGCGGCCGGCTGCCTGCTGGGCGGCGTCCTGCTGACCGGTCGGCTCAGCTTGCCGCGGGTCGACCGCCGCGATCTCCAGGTCGTGCCCCGGCCCCACCCCGAGCTGGTGGCGGAGCCGGAGGAGGAGGACGGGCCCGTCATGATCCTGGTCGACTTCCAGACCGATCCCGAGCACCACGAAAAGTTCATCGAGGCCATGGAGGAACTGCGGGTCGTGCGGCGCCGGGCCGGCGCCACGCGCTGGAGCCTGTTCGAAGACGCCGAGCGCCCGGGCCGCTTCGTCGAATCGTTCGTCACCCGTTCCTGGGGCGGGTACCTCCGCCAGCGCAGCCGCTACACGACCGCGGACCTGCGCATCCTGGACGCGGCCCGGGCCCTGGACTACGCACCGGACGGCCCCAAGGTCAACTATTTCCTCCATCCCGACTCCGTACTGGCTTACCGCCGGCGCGCTCGCTGGAGGCGGCTGCGGGGAGTCGACCGGGCGCTCGAGATCCCGGCCGAGGGGACGGCGGAGGACGACCCCCCAGGCCCGGGCTATGCCATCTAAATGGTGCCTCTGCTAAAGCTAAAGGGTGCCTCTGCTAAAGCTAGAGGTGACGATTTGATCGGGGGGGCCGACCGGGGGCAGGCCGGCCACGAACCCGCCCACCGCCGTCTTCAGGTCGGCCAGGTTGCGCTCCGGCGACAGGTCCCGCGGCGTGATCAGGGTCAGCCGGCTCCCCGGTATGAGCCCCGCCATCTCTTGGGCGAAGCGGACGGGGTGGACCGGGTCGCCAGGCGCGCCGACCACCAGCGTCGGCGCCCGCACTGCTCGCAGGTCGTTGGGGTGCTGGTACGGGACGGCCCCGGGCAGGTCCTCCAATCGGCGTACCCGCGCCCGCGCGTACGGCTTGTCGAACTGGGCCAGGAGGCTGGAGGCGGTGCTGGGTGAAACGGCCCTGACCTCCCGGTAGAGAGGGGAGGCCTCGAACCGGGCCCGGCCGCCCGCCGGGCCCTGTTCGCTCAATAGGGCGGCGATCTCACCGAAGGCGGCGAGGTTTTCGGGCCACGGCTCATGGAGCCAGGCGGGCCGCACCAGCACCAGACCGTGCACACGCTGGGGGCACTTGAGGGCCACCGCCAGGGCTGTGGCGGCACCCATCGACACGCCGACCAGGACCAGCCTGGGCCCGACCCGGAGACGATCGACCAGGGTCATCAGATCCAGACCGAGCACGTCGAAGTCGAGGGGGCCTTCGCCGAGGAACTGAGTCTCACCGTGGGCGCGGGCGTCAGGGGCCAGGATGGCGGCAGGCCGGCCACCGACCTCGGGACCGGTGACCCCCCACAATTGCCCGAGGTCGCCCCCCAAACCATGCAGCAACACGATCGCACCCCGGCACCCCGCTTCAGCCTGGAGCCGGTAGTTGGCCATGGCGGCGTACGAGCCGCGGGGCGGGTTCATGGGCCCTGCTGGGGTCGCGCCGTTGGCATCGTCGCCCACCTGAGCAAGAAATCCCGGGTGCGAGGGACGTCCGCCTCGGTCGCGTCCTGGATGATCACCGGGACGGGGGCCGGCAGGCCGGCGTGGAGGGCGAAGATCAGACCGTAGTCGAGCCCACCCCGCCCGGCCGCCGCGTAGCCGCCGCCCGGGACAACGTCCTTGGCGTGGAGAGCCACGGTGTGGCTGCCCAGTTGAGCGAAGGTATCCCGCAGGATCCGGTCCTGGTCGGCCAGGGTCGATGGTGAGACCAGGTTGGCCGGGTCGATGACGATGCCGACGAGCCTGGCGTCCGGGCCGAGCTCCGCCAGCAAGCGGCGGCCGCGGCCGGCGTCGGCCACGACGTTGCCCGGCTCAGGCTCGATCCCGAGGCGTACTCCGGCCCGCTCCGCTGCGGGAAGCAGCTGGTCCAGAGTGGCCCGCATGTCGCGCCACGCCTCGTCGGTACCGTTGCCCGGGTGTGACCGCCACATGTTCTCCGGGTCCCGGCTGCCCGAGCACAACGTGACGACCTCGGCGCCCAACTGCGGCGCCCGGTCGATGAGGGCCTTCGCCCTGGCCGTGCCCTCCCGGCGCACCGCCAGGTCGGGGTGGATGACGTTGTAGGTGCCGGACAGCCCCCAAATCCGCACGCTTTCGGCCCCGAAGGCGGCGCCGATAGCCGGTAGGTCCACGTCCAGGTCGAGAGCGGGGAGGGTGGGCAGCCCGATTGAGGAAAGGTTGAGCTGGGTGACCCCGAACCCAGCCCCGGCGACGGCGGCGGCGACGTCCCGGGCCCGGGGCCGGGTAAAGATGCGGGCGAAGATGCCGAGGTCCACGATCACAACCTCACCTCCGCCCCGCCTTGGCCGGCGCTGGCCCTGACCGCCTCGATGAAGCGGACGCCGGCGACGCCGTCCGGACCGCCGGGATTGGTGGGCCCGTCGTCCAGGACAGCGCGGGCGAACGCCTCGAGCTGGCGCTCGTACGGGTCGGTGTCGGCGAAGGACGGGCTCTGACCCACGGCGTCGTGCTCGGTGAAGACGGTCACCTCGCTGGCGCGCCGGAAGAAGGGAAAGAACGCCCGCACTCGCAGGTGCCCGCGCTCCCCGTAGACGTCGAAACCCTCGGACCACAGGCCGTGGACACTGGCCGAGATCTCGAACGACGCCAGGCCGCCCGAAGCCGTCAGCCGCCCGGTCCCGTGCCAGCTGAAGTCCTGGCCGGCCTGCGCCACCTCGGCCCGCACGCTTACGAGCTCTCCGACCAGGTAGCGGATCCCGTCAAAGACGTGAGCGCCGTGGGTGTTCAGCAAGTAGCGCCGGCGGTCCGCCTTGTATGCGTTCGGCGCCGCCCCCACGTCGTCGTCGACGACTGTCTTGGGGAATAGGGTGGCCTCGGTGGGCGGGCGCAGCGCCGACATGACGCGGTACCAGACCTGGGCCGTGAGCACGGGACCGATCCGCGGGAGCGAAAGCCTGGCGTACTCGATCCCCGGGTCGTGGCGTTTCATGGCCCCGACCTGGAGCTTCAAACCAGCCTCGGTCGCCCGCCGGCTGAGCTCCTCGGCGCCGGAGAGGGTGTCCGCCAGTGGCTTTTCCACCAGCACGTGCTTGCCGGCNNCGATGAGCACGGCGTCGATGTCCTCCTCGAGGAACTCTGCCATGTCGCTGAAGCCCCGGACGCCGTAGCGCTCGGCCACCTTCGCGACGAGCACCGGGCTGGCGTCGCATACGGCCACCAGGCGCACCCGCTCGGCCTTGGTGGTAGCCGGTAGGTGCGCGACCTGAGAAATCCGTCCGGCTCCCACGACGCCGAGGCGGAGCGGCACCCCGGCCGCGCTCGTTTCGGAACTCATCTCGTGTGCCCTCCGAAGAGCTCAATGGCCGGCGCCCGCGGTTCGGGCGCGGCTTTTAGTACTGCGCCGGGGGGAATTCTCCCCCGGCCGGGTAGGGGCCAGGGCGAGCGGGCTCGGCCGACAGCTCGGCCAGCATTGATTTCATACGGGCACCCTGCTCGCTGAACCAGTTGTGGAGGATCCCCACGTCGTGGCCGACGCAGAAATGGCGCACCCCGAGGTTCAA
>PMLI01000544.1 GCA_003158835.1 Acidimicrobiaceae bacterium | reverse complement strand
GGTGCGGTGGTGCGCGTGGTGGTGGTGGTGGTGGTCGGGGCTGTGGTTGTGGTGGTCGGGGCCGTCGTGGTGGTGGCGGTGCCGCCGTATTGCCAGCAGCCGTACGCGATATTGCCGTTCAAGTCCAGGCCCGTCTGGATGGTGGCCATGGGGAAGGCGAGCGCTTCAGGGCACAAGGCGGCTTGGGCGAAGCCCTGGTATTCGACGTTCAGGACCGGCTTGCCCTCTTGCACGAAGGCCTCAAGCTGCGAACACTCAGCGTATTGCCAGCACTGCTCGACGATCTCTCCGTCGACCCTGGGGGCCATGGTGTTGACAAGGCTGTCCCCGTTGACTTCGTTCTTGAGGAAGAACGCCATGCCCGCGCCGTGCACGACGACGATGAGGTTGTTCAGGTAGGTTTCCTCCTGCGCCGTGGTCAGCGTGAAACCACCGAGGTTCCCATCCGTGTACACGTCGACATTGTCCATTTCGACTGCGTCGAACCCCTCTTCCTGGCAGAGCGTCACCCGATCGGTCATGATTTGCGCCAGCGTTTCCCCACCGGGCCCGGCCGGGCCCGTCCAGTCGGTGACGTTGATGAACTTCTCGCCCGGCCAGTCCGGCATGTTGGCGCCCAGGACCGACGGGGCGAACTCGCTGTAATCGGACCGCCAGCTCTCGGCCGTGCCCGCGTCTAAGTAACAGATGGCGTGAGCGCCCGCGGAGTGGATGGCGGCAACGGACGATTCAATCGCGGTGTCGGCCACGGGGATGCCGGCGCCCGTCAGACCGTCCTGGTCGCCGAGGTCAGCGTCGTAGACCTGGACGTTCCCGATGTTGGTCGGCACCTGGAGTGGGTAGCTCTCGCCGATCACGTAGGCCCACGACGCGATCGGGCCCGGCTGCCACCAGCCCGTCGCCGCCCCGGTGGCAGGCAGTGCCGCGGGACCTACCGCACCCAGCACCGATAGGGCACAAACGGCTCCGATCGAACGCCACCTCATGCCTTGCCAGCTCCCTTGGCTCGTCCCTTCAATCCGGTTGCACCTCCGTGATCGTCTCCCGCCACGGCGCGCTTGAGCCCGGACCAGTTGCTCGAAGCACAAACCGAAATCGACCACCACGCGTGTCGGGTCAGGTCGGACGGTGCTCCCGAGCGTGGCCAACATCTGGGCCCCAGAACCTTGGAGCCCAGAAGTGGCCTTCGCCTACGGAGAGTGTGATTTGGGCAGAGCAGACTTGCTCAGGACCGAAGGGGGAGGGGCAAGCCCCCGCCTGCTGGCGATCAGCTGAGCGGAGGGGCGGCGTCCTTAGGTGCCGGCCTACACCATGGCCGCTTCGAGTTCCTGTGCCATCGCCGCCTCCCCATTGGCGTTGGGGTGCACCGGGTAGGCCGCCGAGGCGGGGACGAGCGGCTCGACCCAACGAGTGGCCTCCGACGTACAGGCGTTGTGGTTGATGCTCGGCGTGTAGGTATTGACGTAGGTGGCACCATTAGCCGCCGCCGCAGTGGCGAGGGCGCTGTTGAGCTCGACCTCGGTTTGGTTCAGGTACTGAGCGTCACCGGTCTCGAAGGGCATAGACGGCCAGCACGCGCCGGATTGGGGCAGGATCGCCGGGTAGCCGACAACGAAAACCTTGGCTCCTGGCGCCTGCGTGCGTACCTGGGCGATCACACCGGCGATCTTCGACTGCAGGGCGGTGATCGCCGCCTTCAAGGAGTCATTGCCGTGGGGGTCGTAGTAGTTTTTGCAGTTCGCCCCGACCTTCGTCGGTCCCCATGGAGTCAGGGCGACACAGTTTTCGATGATGCTCGTGAAGCCCAGATCGTCCCCGCCCACCTGCAGGCTCACTATCTGAGTGCTCGTCGTGACAGCCTGCAACTGTGGCGGGTTGGCAGGCCCTGGTGTCACAGCTTGGGCGGAGTACATATTCGCGGTAGTGGCGCCGCTGCAGCTCACGTCGGTGAGGCTGAGCCCAAGGGCGGTCGCGGTAACGCTCGGGTAATTGTGGTTGGAACGAAGGCAACCCGCCGGGCTCGTTGATTGGGTGGGGATGTCCGGTCCCGACGTATACGAGTCACCAAGGGCGACGTAGGTCTGGCCGGCTGCGGCACTGCTAGGCCCCGCAACCAAGGTGAGGCTCAATGCGGTAGGGACCAGGGCAGTGACAGCCATCGCGGCGGGCACAAGCCGGCGAAGCCGTGCCCGCGCCCTGCCTTGGCCGCCGGGTAGGTGGGAAATCCTTGTCATTTCATCCCTTTCTGGCGAGGCACGCCATGCGTCGCGGACCGAGCAGGACGGAAGGTACCAGTCGGCTGGACCTCGCGCAACGGTCTGCTGGCGCCCTGCGCCCGTGCTGAGACAGATCGGCGACCCCGGGGTGGGATCGGCCAGCGTGCAGGTGTCTTGTACCGTCACGAATTTTCACGGCCACCCAGTTGCAGATCTTGCCCGTCCGCCCGAGATGCGAGGCTGGTCTTTCCCTTACGTTGTTGACACCGCTCAGGCCGTTCGCCCCGGCACGGGGCGTAGCCATCGGCTTTCGTGCGCCTCCACAGCTTCAAGACCGAGAGTGGCGGGAAGCGCTTTCCAGGGGCCTCCCGGCCCGAGGGCCGCACCCATGGCCCTTTGGACACAGCTATCCCGATGGGGGGAACATGGGGCCGTGAACGCGCCAGGCACGCCGGCTCCGGGACCGAGCGGCCACCGGCTGCGGCTCTCGGGCAGCGACGAGGCTCCCCGCGGGCGGGGGCTGTTGCACCTCGCGGCGCTGGTCGTGGCGCTTCCCGCCGGGGCGGCTCTCGTCTGGCAGCACGGCATGGGCGGCGGCGTGGGGTTGTACGCCCTCGCTCTGGTCGGGCTGTACGCGGTGAGCGCCAGCTACCACCTGTGCTCCTGGTCAGCACCGGCGCGACGGCGCATGCGCCTGCTCGACCACGAGATGATCTTCGTGTTCATCGCCGCCTGCACGACGCCGTACTGCCTGCTGGCGGTCCCTGGCGGGCTCTCCGATGTCGTGCTCGGGCTCGCCTGGTTCGGCACGGCTGTGGCCGTGTTGGCCATCGCCACTCGCTTCGAGGAGAGCCACCGCATCACCTCGACCGCCTATATCGTGCTCGGCTGGCTCGCCGTGGTCACTCTGCCCGAGGCGGTCCGTCACCTCGGTGCCGAACAGCTGGCACTGCTCGGGTCGATGGCGCTGTTGTACACCGCCGGCGCCGGGGTGCTTGCGGCCAAGCGGCCTGACCCGGCACCGGAGGTGTTCGGCTACCACGAGGTGTGGCACGCGATGGTCGTCATCGCCAGTGCCTGCGGCTTCGTCTTCGTCTGGTCCCTCGGGGGCGCTCGCCACTGAAGCCGCCTGCCTTCCGGCCCCTCAAGCAGGCTATTTGGGCCCGGTGGTCAGGCTTGGATTGCTCGCTGGCGCGCTACTTCGAAGCAGGCCACAGCGCCGGCCGCGGCCACATTGAGGGACTCGAGCGCCCCGCTCTGGGGGATCCGGGCCAGCACGTCGCACCGCTGAACGACCAGGCGTGAGAGCCCATTGCCTTCGGATCCGAGGACCAGTGCCACCGGCGCGTCCAGCAACGTTGTCCGCCACAGGTCGACGGGGCCAGCCGGGCTCAGGCCAACCCTCCACACCCCGGCTTTCGCCATCAGTTGCAGGGCCGCCGGGATCCCGGGCACCAGGGAGATCGGTACCTTCTCGACGGCGCCGGCGGCGGATTTGAGCGCGGCCGGCGTCAGGGGAGCGGAGCGGTGGCGACCGATGACCACCCCGGTGGCGCCGGCGCAGGCGGCGGTACGCAGCAAGGCGCCGAAGTTGCCGGGGTCGGTCACACCGTCCAGCACGAGCAAGAAGGGCGGCGGGCCGGCAACGTGAGGTGCAAGCAGCTCGGCGAGCGGTACGGCGTGGACTACCTCCGCCCAGGCGATGACGCCTTGAGGAGCGTTGGTGCGGGCGGCGCTGGTCAAGGCGTCGGGCGATCTGACCTGGACCGGGACCTGTTGGCGGCGGGCCAGGGCGACGATCTGGCCCAAAGGCTCGTCCCCGGCCAGGCCTGCAACGACCCACACGGCCTTGACCCGCCGCCTCCCGGCCGCCAGCAGCTCATGGACGGCGTGGTGGCCCTCGATTTGGTCCCCGCCGAGGTCGGCGGGCCCGGCACCGAGCCTCATATTTCTTCGAGCAACACGACGGCCAAACAGGCGATCCCCTCCCTGCGGCCCAACGCTCCCAGAGCCTCGGCCCGCTTCGCCTTCACCGAAACGGGCGCGCCCAGTGCGTCGCCTAGCCGGCGCTCCATCGTTTCCCGGTAAGAGGCCAAACGAGGCGCCTCGGCGATCACGGTGCAGTCGACGTTGACCACCCGCCACGGAGGTGAGATCCGTCCCAGGGCGCGAACGAGCAGTTCGAGGCTGTCGGCACCCTCCAGGGCCGGGCTCGTGTCGGGGAACATGGTGCCGATGTCCCCCGCTCCAGCCGCACCCAGCAAGGCATCGATGATGGCATGGCAAACGACGTCGGCATCGCTGTGGCCCTTCAGGCCTGGGCCCGCTACTGCCACGCCCCCCAGCACCAGGGCCCGCCCGGGATCGTCGCTGAAGGCGTGGACGTCGAAGCCCTGGCCGACGCGGGTGCTCACGGCGCGCCGCCGGGCCCGGCCGGCACCAGGTGCCGCAGGTGAGCCAGCGTCCCGCCGGCTATCAAGGCCTCGGCCAGCACCAGGTCGACGTGCGTCGTGATCTTGAGGTTCGTTGGTTCCCCGTCGACGTGGACCACCTTGCCTCCCATGGCCTCCACCAGGGCGGCGTCGTCCGTCGCCTCCCCACCGCCGGCGTGCGCCCCTCTCAAAGCGCGGGCGGCAAAGGCTTGGGGGGTCTGGGAGGCGAGCAGGCGGGCACGGTCGAGCGTGACGAGACGGCCATCGTCCTGGCGCTGCTTGATGGTGTCGGCTACGGCCAGGCACGGCACGGCGCCATCGGCGCCCTGCTGAACGGCTCCTATGACGGCTTCCCACAGCCAAGGGCTCGACAGAGGCCGGGCGGCATCGTGGACGACGATGACCTCCGCGCTCTCCGGCACGGCCTGCAGCCCGGCCCGCACCGATGCCGCCCGGCTGGGCCCGCCCACTACGGCCCGGGCGCCCTGGTCACGGTACCGGTCCACCACATCGCCGGGTACGACCAGGACCAGACCGGCGCAAGCGGCCCGGGCGGAGTCACAGGACCACTCCACCAGCGGCCGGCCTGCCAGCGGCACGAACTGCTTGTAACCTCCAAAGCGGGTGCCGCTGCCGCCTGCGACCACGACGGCCCAGGTCGTGGCTCGACCGGGCACTAGGGAAGAGCTTCGTCGAGCTTTTTCTCGGCCTCGGCCTCGGAGACACCGATCGCGAAGGTCAGCTCGGACACCAGGATCTGTCGCGCCCGGTTGAGCATGCGCTTCTCGCCCGCCGAGAGGCCCTTGTCCTTGTCGCGGTTGGACAGGTTCCGCACCACTTCGGCCACCTGGTAAATATCACCCGACTTCAGCTTCTCGACGTGGTTCTTGTAACGGCGCGACCAGTTGGTGGGCATGCGCACGTCCTTCTTGCGCAACACAGCGAAGACCTCTTCGACTTCCTCGTCGTTGATGACTTCCCTGATGCCGACATCAGAGGTCGAATCGACCGGGACCTTAAGCGTCAAGTCCCCGTACGCCAGGCGTAGCACCAGGTACTCCCGCTGCTCGCCGAAATCGGCCCTGAGCTCCCTCTTCTCGACTACTGCAGCCCCGTGATGGGGGTATACAACCTTGTCCCCGACGTCAAACGGCATGTGCCCCCAAAGGTCCTTTCGGCTTTTCGGCCTCTTCCCAGGGTACGACCTTTCCGGAGATGGATCCAACTGCCTTCTCCCCCCGGCTGAAAAAGGGCCCAGCGCGGCCGGTAAACAGCTACTAGCGTCGGGCGAGCATGAACACCATGTCGGTGCTGTCGGGCAGCGAGCTGTTCTCCTCCCTTGATGAAGGCGCCCTGGGCCGAGTGGCCCGGCAAGCCTCCACCAATCGCTTGGAGCGCAACGACACCCTCTACGGCGAGGGTGACGACGCCGGGGACATGTTCGCCGTGCTGAGCGGACGGATAGCGATCGCGAAGCGTTCGAGCGACGGCCGCGAGTCGTTGGTCGCCCTGATGGAGGCCGGAGATCTCCTCGGGGAGACACCGCTGTTCGACCGGGGACCTCGTTCGGCCTCGGCCCGGGCGCTGGAACGCTCCGAGGTGGCCCGCGTCCCGTTCGACGTCGTGCGGGCCGAATTGGAAGCCCGGCCCGGGCTCATGTGGGACGTGGCCGCCCTGTTGGCCAGTCGGCTGCGGGCCGCCGACGCCGCCCTCGCCGACGCCATGCTTCTCGACGTGACGGGCCGGACGGCGAAACGCCTGCTGGCGATGGCCGGGGATGCCGACGAGTTCGCCCTGCCTGTCACCCAGGAGGAGCTGGCCGGGCTGGTGGGCGCGTCCCGGGAGCGCGTGAACAAGGCGATCGCGGCGTTCGTCCGCCTCGGATGACTGGACCAGACCGAGAGACGCTACCGGGTCGTCAACCGCGAGCGCCTCGAGCAGCGAGCCGGCTGAGCAGCCGCCCACCCCCCAGCCCCCGCCCGATCGGCCATCGGCGCCTCAGCCCAAACGGTCGAGGATGCTCGTCTCGGCCAGGCGGGCCAGGCCCTCCTTGACGAAGTGCGCACCGGCCACCTCGATGCCCTCCACCGTGTCCAGGTCATCGACGCTGGCCCGCAGCACCTGCTGCAAGCCGCCGTAGCGGTCCACGATGTTGCGCACCACGTGGTCGGGCAGGCGCGGGATCTTCGACAGCAGGCGGTAGCCGTAAGGCCGTAACGCGCTCTCGAGGTCACCGCCATGGGGACCGATGCGCAGCACGCTAGCCACCTTCGAGAGGTCAAGAAGCCGTTCGGTCGTCAGTTGGCTCAAGGCGGCGAGCGCATCGCCTACCTCCCAAACGGGCCCCTGAGGCAGGTAGTCGCGCAGGATCTGGCGCCTCTCCTCTTCCACGCCCGCCAGCATCTCTTCCAGCTGCAGACGCACCAGACGGCTGTCCGTGCCGAGCTCGATGCTGTAGCCGTCGACCTCCTCGGCGATGCGGCGGACCGTTTCGGTCCGTTGCAGCACCGTCACGACGTCCCGTACCGTCACCATGTCCTCGACTTCGAGGGCAGAAAGGGCGTTGGTCACTACGTCCAAGCGGTCCCGGTAACCCTCCAGAGTCTCCAGAGCCTGGTTGGCCCGGGCCAGGAGGCGCTCCACCGGCACCAAGGGACGTTGCTGCTCGCCCCGGTAGACAGAGATCACCGACCGGTCCTCCGACACCGTGATCACGGGCACGTCCAGCGAACGGGCCACCCGTTCCGCGGTCCGGTGCCGGGTCCCGGTTTCGGACGTTGCCACGGCCGGATTGGGCACGAGGTGGACGTTGGCGCGGGCGATGCGGCTCGAGTCGGCCGCCAGGATAATGGCCCCGTCCATCTTGGCCAACTCGGAAAGCCGCGGCGGGCTGAACTCGGCGTCGAGCAGGAAACCGCCCGAACAGATCGAAAGAACCTCCGGCCCGTCTCCCACGACGATCAGCGCGCCCATGTTGGCTTGCAGGATGCGGTCCAGGCCTTCGCGTAGGGGCCGGCCGGGGGCAATCGATCCCAGTGCCTCGATCATCGCCGCGCTCAGCCTCTCCGGCACCGGCTGATGCTAACGCATCAGGGAGTGGCGGTGAGCTTGGGCTGTCGCACCAGGTGGACGAGGGTGCTCCCGAAATCGAGCGGCCCCGGCAGCTCGACGCCAAAACTCATCAGCTCGGCGCCGCCACGCTCCTCCCCCGTGGCCATGTCGCGATAGCGTGCCCCGGGCTCGAGGGCCGCCAGGCGCAGGTGGGCCGGATAAGGACCGTAGTTCCGGGCACCCCAATACGCCAGCACGACGGCCTCGTCGCCGGCCTCGGTGAGGTACTCGACCGCCCCGACCGGGCCCGTCCGGGTGCTGGCCAGTCGGTACAACCGGCCGAGCTGGACGATGTGGCGGACCGACTTGTATGTAGCTATCAGCTCCCGTGCCTGGTCGAGCTCGCTCGTCGACCAGCGATCGAGATGGCCACCGATGCCGAGAGACCCCGACATGGCAACGTGAAAGCGGTAGCGCAATGAGAGCCGGCGGGCCGTGAGCGGGTTGGGGCTGTCGGTCACCCAGGCCATCATCGCCATGGCCGGGTACACCTGGCTGAACCCTTCCTGGATGGCGACGCGGTCCCAGGCGTCGGTGTTGTCCGAGGTCCACACCTGCTCGACCCGGGAAAGGATCCCGAGGTCGATGCGCCCGCCGCCACCGGAGCAGGATTCGAACGCGACCCCGGGGTGCGCGCTCCGCAGCCTCTCGAGGACGTCGTAGAGGTTGCGGACATGTTCGGTCCAGATGCGCTCGGGGTTGGCGCCGGTCATGGCGGGCCAACCGGGCTCCGTAATGTGGCGGTTCATGTCCCACTTGACAAAATCGATGGCCTGGCCCGACAGCACCCGGTCGAGCGTGTTGTAGAGCCATTCGGCCACGTCGGACCGGGCCAGGTTGAGGACCAGCTGGTTGCGCCATTCGGTGTGGGAACGGTGGGCAAAGTGGTACACCCAGTCCGGGCGCGACCGGTACAGGTCGCTGTCGGGGTTGACCATCTCGGGCTCGAACCACAGCCCGAACTCCAGGCCCAGCTCCTGCACCTTCGCGGCGAGGCCGCCCAGCCCGTCCGGGAGCTTGCGGGGGTTGACGTCGTAGTCGCCGAGGCCGGCGTGGTCGTTGTCACGGGCGCCGAACCAACCGTCGTCGAGGACGAACAGCTCGNNCCGTCGTCGAGAACGAACATCTCGGCGCCGATCCCGGCCGCCAGCTCAGCCAGGCGGAGCTGGTCCTGCTCGTTCACCGAGAAGGTGGTCGCTTCCCAGGAGTTGTAGAGCACGGGGCGGATCTCGGGCACGGCGTGGCTGCGCAGGGACCGGCGTGGGAACGAGGGTGAACCCCCCGATCGTCCCTCGTTGGCCAGCACGTGCCGGCGCTGGTAGTCGTGCCACGCCCGGCTCGACCCACCGAAGCCCGAGGGCGAATAGCAACCGGTGAACACGGGCAGGACCACGGCCGCGCCGCCGGCCAGCTCGATGGGGGAATCGAAGTCGTTCCATCCCCCGCAGACGTGGGACCGTCCGCTGGGCGTGGTCTCGAAAACCATCTTCCACGAGCCGCTCCACGCCACTGCGCCGCTCCACACCTCGCCGTGCTCCTCGGATGTACTGCCGTCGGCACCCAGCGCGAACCACGGGCTCAGCTGGTGGCTGGTCGTCCCGCGGCGGCTCTCGAGCACGATCTTGCCCGGCACGAGCGTCGTCTCGACGATCTGGCTTTCCCTCCCCCATCCGCCGTGCAGGTAGCGCAGGCGCCAACGCTCGCCCGGGTGGAACCACCAGTCCGCCGAGTAGGCCTGACGGAGGATGATCGGGCCCAGGTCTGCTGTGTTGGCGACCCGCGCCCACCTCTCGATCACGTCCTGCCCGTCGAAGATGCGGTAATGGAGTTGCACGCTGAGCGGGTAGGCGTCGTCTGTCAGCTCGACCTCGAGGGTCACCGCGTCCCCTTCGCGCTCACAGCGATGGCCGGCGAAGTGCCATTCAACGGCCCTGGTCCCGTCCGGGTACTCGACCTTCAGCGAGGGTTCGTCGAAGCGCCGCCCACCAAAGGGTACGTACTCGAGCGGCTCCTCCTCGCCCCACGTAAGAGACCTGGCGTGGAGCACGCTCTGGATGGGACGCGGGTGGCCCGCCAGTTCCGCCAGCGAGACCGGCGCCCCCCAGTGAAGGTGGGCAAGTCCGGCACCGCTTTCCGCAATGGCCAGGCCGTAAACGGAGCCGGACATCTGCAGGGCCCAGGTCCCGCTGTCCTCGTCAAAGGCAATGCTCGATCTGGACGCGCTCATTTGGCCGCGCTCATGTGCATGGCCCGAAACGGATGAAGCACGCGGACGGCGATGGCGGGGTAGAGCCAGAAGTCCTGCTGGCCGCTGGTCGACTGGAGCTGAGGGCGCGACAACAACGCGCCGTCGGTACGCATCACGCGCCCACCGTAGTCCACCACGCTCCACCGGTCTCTGCGTACCAGCCGGCGTCGATGCAGAAGTACTCGGCTCCGGCCCGGGGCGCGGCCGCCATCAACGGCGCCAGGCCTCCCCCCAGGGCCATGTGGGCTGAGATCCTACGCCCCGTGGCCGCTTGCTCCTGAGGCCCGAGTGCC
>PMLI01000063.1 GCA_003158835.1 Acidimicrobiaceae bacterium | reverse complement strand
GGACCAGCCCTGTCTCCGGGTTGATCTCGGTACCAATCGTGATGCAGTCCTTGACGCACGAACTGATGCATCTCCCGCAACCCTTGCAGTACTCAGGTACGACGAAAGGTTTGGGTCGTTCGGCCAGGCTGGTCACGGCAGACCTCCTGCAACGCCTGTTGTTGCCATTGTACTTGAACGTTTTAAGCGTCGAGCCCTGCCAGGCATCCTCGGCCTTTTGCTTGCCACCCGCTAGGTCTGTCAGTCGGTTCGTCTGGGGCCGCAAGACCCTTTTTGGTCCGCAGGATGGGACGAGAGTGACATTGTGCCCTAGGACCTGCAAGCCAAGGCCAGGAGACTGGAGCAGTGGAAGGCCTGTACAACCCTGAGGGTCCCGCCGCCGAGACCGACCGTCTGGACGGGGAGATGCAGGACCGGCTGGCAGCGGTCCGCCCCGGTCTGGACGCGTTCCTACATCCGCAAACGATCGCCGTGGTCGGGGCCAGCGCCGATCCGGGCACACTCTCGGGGCTTCTGTTCGCCAACCTGGTCGAGAGCCACTTCTCCGGGTTGGTGTTGCCGATCAACAAGAACCATCCCCGCGTCCAGGGCATCGCTGCCTACCCGGACCTGGCCTCGTGCCCCGTCGTCCCCGATCTCGTCCTTGTCTGCGTGCCGGCTCGCGCCGTGGCCGGAGTGGTCGCTCAGGCTGGTGAGCTCGGAATACGGGCTGTCTGTGTCATCTCAGCTGGCTTCGCGGAGGTAGGGCCGGCCGGGGCCAGCCTCCAGGCCGGCCTCGTTCAGGTGGCCGCCGCCAGCGGGGTGAGGCTGGTTGGCCCTAACTGCACGGGGCTATTGAGCGGGACGGGGAGCCTGCGGTTCAACGCCACCTTCGGCCGGACAGTCCCCCGCCAGGGGGGAACGTGCATGCTCAGCCAGTCCGGGGCCTTCGGGCTCGCAGTCCTGGAAGCAATGGAAGGGCGNNTTCGTGTCGGTGGGCAACATCGCTGACATCGGGGTGACCGACCTGCTCCTGTACTGGGGCGAAGACCCAGGCACCAACCTCGTCCTGCTCTACCTCGAGTCGGTCCCGGACCCGCGATTGTTCATCCGGGTGGCCAGGCACGTCGGCACGAGGGTCCCGGTTGTGGTACTGAAAGCGGGCCGTACCCAGGCCGGTCGACGAGGGGCGGCGTCGCACACGGCCGCTCTGTCTTCGGGCGACGTGGCTGTCGACGCCGTGCTGCGCCAGGCGGGCGTCATACGGGCGGGTTCCATCGAGGAGGTTCTCGACCTCGCCACGGTGCTCGGTTCGCAGCCGCGGTTCCCGGGACGCCGGGTGGCCATCGTGACGAACGGAGGTGGCTCCGGCGTGATCGCCGCGGACGCCTGCGAGAGCAATGGGCTCGTTGTGCCGGAGCTCAGCGAAGCGACCAGAACGGCCCTGCGGCCCCTGCTCCCCCGGGAGGCGAGCGTGGCCAACCCGGTGGACATGATCGCCAGCGCCACCGCCCGCCATTACGGTGACGTGGTCCGAGCTCTCGGGTCGTCAGCGGACATCGACGCCCTGATCGTCGTGTTCAACACGCCCGTTGTGGCTACCCCGTTGGAGGTGGCCACCGAGCTTGTTGCCGCCCATCGCGACCTCGGCCCGGACGTGCCCCTCCTGGCGGTGTTCATGAACCGCGACGGCCCACCTGCAGTGCTGCGGGAGTCGGGGATCCCGTCATTCGTGTTCCCGGAGAACGCAGCTCGTGCCCTCAGCCTCAGCGTCGCATGGTACGAGAGGCGGTCCCGGCTCTCCGCCGTGACGGTGCGAAGTGAGCTCCATCGTCCGGTCGTCGGGCCGTTGCTGGCCCAGGCCCGCCGCCGAACCCGCGATGGTTGGCTGGCGACCGTGGATGCCGAAGCTCTGCTATCCGCTTATGACATCGCCGTGCCCCGGTCTGTTCGCGTGCGCACTCCGGGCGAAGCCGAGGCGGCCCAGGCCGAGCTCGGGGGCACGGTCGTCGTCAAGGTTGCGGCCGCCATCCACAAGAGCGAGGTCGGGGGCGTCAGGCTCGGTGTGACCACACCGTCAGCGGCGGCAAATGCGGTGCGGGCGATCCGCGCCGACTTCGAGTCTGCCGGTATGGCGGGACTGGCTGACGAGATCGTGGTCCAGGAGCAGATCGGCGCGGGCCAGGAGATGATCGTCGGCACCAATCGCGACCCTCTGCTGGGGCCGCTTGTCGTGGTTGGTCTCGGTGGCACTCTGGTCGAGCTCCTAGGTGACGTCGCCGTCGGCGTCGCCCCTCTCAATGACGACGACATCGCGGACATGGTCCAGTCGCTGAGCTCCTACAGGCTGTTGACCGGGTACCGAGGGGAGCCGCCTCTCGACGTGGAGGCGCTGTACCAGGTGTTGCGAGGGGTCTCGGCCATCGCCAGCGATCATCCAGAGATCGCAGAGATGGACCTCAACCCGTTGTTCCTCCTCGAGAAGGGGGCCGTGGCGGCCGACGTCCGTGCCCGGTTGGGCCCGGGGGACCGGGCCTGAGCGTCACGTCATTCGATCCCGTGTTCGAGGCCGGGTCGAACGCACCACCTCGATGGCCTCCCCGGCATCGGAAGCTTCCCCGACGACCGTGAAGCCGGTCGACCAAATGCTTCGCAGAGATGGCCGCCGGGGCGGTTTGGAAATCGGGGGCCGGGAGCCCATAGGGGACGGCCCGCGAAGAGTTCTGGGGCCCACCCAAAGACGCGTCCCGAACGGCCCGGGCCTCGGCGTTCCCGGGTAGGCCAGGGGCTCCGTAGGCCCAGGATCTGAGAAATCGGCAACACAATAGACCGCTTTGGGTGGTGTGGCCTTCACTCGCCTGAAGCAACGGACGCATAACCTAAGACATTACGTTAGGTAAACCGTAGATCAATTTTCTGGTCTACCTTTCCGAAAACGGGGAGCACGCAGAGCCATATTCGCGCTCAACGGGGTCATGCCGGTACAGGCCGATGTCTCCGGAGGAAATCAGCGCGGCGCGGGAGGCGACCCCCGCGCATCGCTGGTACCGTCCGTGACGAAGTCGTTGTAAAAACCAACGCAAGTTCAGGGGAATGCCGCCTGCCCATGTTGTCGTCAACCACTACCGAGCGAACTGTCGTGCGTTTTGGCACGGCCCCAGTCCTGACCGGCGCGACCCGAGGTCCGCACTCTGTGGCAGCCATGCCGTCGGTGCACGTGCCACAGAGAAGCCGGCGTGCTCAGGTGGTGTGCCGTGGCCGGGGCCTGAGGCGATGAAGATCACCCTTATCACCGAGGGGACGTACCCCTATAATTTGGGCGGGGTAAGCGTCTGGTGTGACCAACTACTGCGAGAAATGGCGGAGCACAGCTTCGAAATACTCGCGATTAGCGCTACCGGTACCGAGAAGAATATCTGGGGGCTGCCGGGCAACGTTGTTCAAGTCGGCACCGTCCCCCTCTGGGCTCCTACACCTCGACGCCGGGTGGGGCCGTCACTGCGTAAGCGCTTTGCCCCGGTCCTGGAGCTCTTCCTGCGGAGCCTCGCGTTCGAGAGCGGCGGTGAGGGTTTTACCTCGTCCTTGCGGGAACTGAGCGAGTTCGCCCGCACGGGAGAGCTCAGTGCCGCTATGTCTTCCGAGGATGCGGTGGAGATGCTGGTGGCGATGGCCCCGCGGTGCAATGAACGGACTGGCGGGCAGAGCCCGGGCCCACTGAGCGTTGGCGACGCCGTCGAGGTGCTCGTCCAGCTGGAGCATTTCCTCCGTCCTCTTAGTGTCCCCCCTCCTCGCGCAGACTTGTGCCACACAACGGCCAACGGCCTGGGGACGCTGCCGGCGTTGGCGGCAAAATGGACCTGGGGCACGCCGTTTTTGATGACGGAGCACGGCGTGTACCTGCGTGAGCGTTACCTGTCGTACCTGCCTGGCAGCCTCGGGCAACCGGCACGCGCCATGGTCCTGCGTTTTTTCAAGCTGCTGATCGAGGCGGCCTACGAATACGCCGACATTGTGGCGCCTGTGTGCCGCTACAACCGCCTGTGGGAAATTGCCAACGGGACATCTCCGGAGCGGATCCGTCCGGTGCACAACGGGATCGATCTCAAGTCCTTCCCAGTTGCCGCCACCGAGCCGGCCGTCCCGACCCTCGTCTTCGTCGGGCGTATAGACCCGCTGAAGGATATCGAGACGTTGCTGCGGGCCTTCGCCGAGGTGCGGGCCACGGTGCCGCAGGCCCGGCTGCGGATATTCGGGCCCACGCCCGAGGGGGGCGAAGATTACTTCAGGCGGTGCCTCGAGCTGGCTGGTGAGCTTGGCTTGCAAGACGGTTCGGTGACATTCGAGGGGCCGATCAGCCCAACGGTCAAGGCCTACCACGCCGGCCACGTCCTGGTGCTGACCAGTATCTCCGAGGGCCTGCCTTACGTGGTGCTCGAAGCAATGGCGTCGGGGCGTCCCGTGGTAGCTACCGACGTCGGCGGTGTGGCCGAAGGTGTGGGTAGCGCCGGGATCCTGGTGCCGCCGAGGGACCCCTCAGCGGTGGCGGCCGCTTGCGCCCGCCTGTTGACCGACGAGCCCTTGAGACAGGCGCTCGCTCGAAAGGCGCGGGACCGGGCGGTCCAGCTGTTTGCCGCCGAACGGTGCTTTGCGATGTACCGATCGCTGTACGAGGAGTTGGGGCCGAGCCAAGCCAAGTACATCGCCCTGCCCACCGAGCACGACGAGGACATCGCCATCCCCATCGAACAAGAGGTCTTCCACCTGGCATCCTCGGGGCCGTTCGTCGAGGCAACGCCCGGCGAGCGCCTGGTCGAGCCTGAGGTGCTGGCATGACCGCCATGACACAGGCTGCGCCCGAGACCACCGCGCCCCTCGATCTGGCATCGCCCGCTTCCGAGGCCCCGGCCGGGTTGGCCGCGTTCAACGGTGACGTCCCTGCTCTGTTGCTCGAGGTGGCCACCGCCGCTGTAGACCCTCTGGAAATAGCTGCGTGCCTGGAGACGTGCGGGCTGAGCAACGCGGTCGTCAAGAACCGCTTTGGGCACAATGACGTTTTCGGCTTGGCTCAGCAGCTCTACCGTTCAGTCCAGTTCCGGCCCGCTCCCGCCACGAACGTCCGGGAACGGCGTCCCGGCGGCGTTGTCGACCTCGGTCGGGGGATCGTGTTCGCGACACCGACGTTGATGTTCGCCGGAGGCGCCATCGCCTTGCGTTCCTGGCTCTCATGGTGGACGCTGCCGCTGGCCCTGATCTGTGGCTGGGCTTTCGGTCAGCTCGTGTCCTACAGCGGTTTTTCCCGCCAATCGAGGGGCGAACCTCCCGACGCTACCGTCGTGTGGGCGTTGCTGGTGGCTCTGGCGTCATGTGCCTGCCTCGGCCTGGTGGGCGACGCTGTCCTGGGTGGGAGGTACTCCGGCGCCCTGTTTGCAGCCGCGGCCTGTGCCTTCATGACGGCCGCGGCGGAACTCGTGGTCCATGCCGAGGAGCGCCTTATAGCACTCATGCTCATACCCGGTGCCATCGGTTCGTTGGTCTTCATCACCCACGAGCCGTTCGTTCTGCCCACCTTCGCCGCCGTCGCCCTGGCCGGGGCCAGCGTGGTCGGGACCGTGGCAGCGGCCGTGCGGCACTTGCCGCGTCGCTGGTGGCGGTTGCCCGTGGCCGGCGGGGCGGACATCCCGACGGCAGTGCGCTACTTTGCCCACGGCGTGTGCTGCGGGCTCTTCGTAGCCCTCTTCATGGTGCTGGAACCGGCCCGGAGCAGGCCCAGTACCTGGCCGGCGGCGGCGGCCTACCCGATGATCCTCTCCCTCGGGGTAATGGAATGGCAGCTCCGCTCTCTTCGGTCCGGTGCCCGCGTCATGTTGCTCCGCTGCTACACGCTGGCCGGTTTTGCCCAGGCGGCACGCAGGAGACTGGCCCGCTCCACTTGTTGCTACCTAGCCGCGCTGCTGGGTTTCACGGGCTTGGTGCAAGCCCTGGCTTAC
Source organism: Acidimicrobiaceae bacterium (assembly GCA_003158835.1). Classification (GTDB taxonomy): domain Bacteria; phylum Actinomycetota; class Acidimicrobiia; order Acidimicrobiales; family Palsa-688; genus Fen-671. The sequence continues at coordinate 1,975 of PMLI01000063.1, read as the reverse complement.
GCCCGGGGCGTGTCCGTACCCGTACCCCTGCTGGTCGCCGGGGCTTGCCTGGCGGCCGCCTTCTTCCTCGCCCTGGTGGTTTCGTCCTGTGGCCGGGTCGAACTGGTGTTGTGGGCCTGGGCGGCCGGCCTGGTCACCTTCGGCGCCTGGGCGTTGCTGACCCAAGTGCTCCACGCCGGCCTGGCGCTCCCGGGCGCCGACGCCGCCTTCTGTGTGTCCGCCGTGGTCTCAGCCACCGTGCTGGCCGTAACCGCCCGTCGTGCTGTCGTCAACCCCTTCTGCCATGCATAGCCACCGTCCCTCCACCAGGCCGCCGGTGCCTGTCCCCGTTGCCGGGGATAGCCCACCGAGCCTGCCTAGTTCCCTAGCCAAACGTCACGTTGTCCTGCCGAATGGAGCACCCATGAAAGTCCTCACCACCCACCGCCGGGCCGCTTTGGCCATAACTGCCTGTCTCGCCATGGCGGGCGGAGGGCTCGCCACCGCGACCCCCGCCACCGCGTCCACGGCACCCACGCTTGACCTGCGGGTGCTCCTTATCGGAGAGGCCGCTCCAGACACCACGACCTTGGCGTGGGAATCGGCCCTCACCACCGAGGGCGTTCCTTACACAGAAGTCAACGCCGCAGGTACCGCACCTGCTCAGACGTTGGCCCTGCCGGCGCTGTCGAGCGGCACGACGGGTTACTACAACGGGGTGGTGATCGCGGTCACTCCCAACAACTTCGCCTCGGGCCAGCTGAGCGCCCTGGGCACCTACGAGTCGAGCTTCGGCGTGAACCAGGTCGACGGCTACATGTTCCCGGACCCTGCCCTCGGTGCCACCGACGTCACCGCCGGCGCGCTGACCTCCGGGACCTTGACCACGGCCGGCCTCTCCGTGTTCCCTGCCCTGGCCGGACCAGTCCCCTTCGACACCGGGAATTACGGTTATGGGGCGGTGATCACTCCGGGCGCTCCCTACACGTCGCTCATCACCGACAGCGCCGGCCACACACTGGCCGGCATCTACCAGCACCCGGGCACTGGCTCACAGGCCGGGGTGGCTGAGCTGTCGGTCTATTTCAACTACAACTCTTCCCAGTTGCAGTGGCTCCTGCTGGCGCCGGGCCTCGTCAACTGGGTGACCCAGGGCACCCATCTGGGCCTGTACCGCAACTACTTCGGCCAGGACATCGACGACAACTTCATTGCCGACAACGAGTGGAGCTCGCCGTACCAGTGCACGCCGGGAGCGACCCAGCCTTCGGACTACACGTGCCCGGCAGGCGTGGCCAACAACCCGGCCGACACGCCCCCGGACGTACAGATGACCGCGGCCGACGTGGCCTACGTGGTCGCCTGGGAGCAGCAGACCGGCATCACGCTCAACATGCTGTTCAACGCCGCAGGTGCCTGCACGGCACCGTCCGCCCTTGACGCGTCCACAGCGAAGTGCACAGGCTCCGTAACCGACACAGGTGGGACCTTCACGGACCCCGGGCTGACGGTGAACGCCGCCTCTCCCAATGACGCCGGTCTCGTGAACGCCCTGCTCACGAACCAAGCGCACTTCAACTGGACCAACCACACCTGGTCCCATCAGTTCCTCGGGTGCACCGTGTGGCAGCCGCAGCTGCTCACGAACGTAACGGCCAACCCGTCCGGCGGCACGTTCACGGCCGGTTCGTACAGCTACGAGATCACGGCCGCCACCGCCTACGGGGAGTCGGAACCGTCACTGCCGAAGAGCGTCACCGTCGCCGCGGGCGGATCGGCAACGCTGACCTGGCCTGAGGCTCCCAACGGCACCGCTACGAACGGTACCCCGGGGCCGACCCTGGCGCAGATGGAAGCCTCCTACAGCGGTGGCACCGGCTTCTGGGGCTACAACGTCTACCGCGAGAACCCGGGCACCACCACCTACGGCCTGGTAGGCCAGGTGCCGGAGAACACCTCGGCCACCTCGGCCACCACCTACAGCTTCACCGACACG